>NZ_RYDP01000020.1:0-30649 GCF_003970395.1 Flavobacterium sp. GSP27
AAGGAGCAAAAAACTATAGTTTTCTACTCCTTTTTATTAACAATTAATTTTTAAAAAGACTTTTTCAGTGCCCTCTTCCATTAAGTGCAATTTTTTTCCCTTCTTTGGTTTTCAAAATTGTTGGATAAAAACCCATTCTCTTTTCTTCTGCTTTTTCGGCTTCATTTCTTATTTTTAAATAAATTCCGTATTCGCTTTCTGAAATATTTTTTACTTCATCTATGAAAAAAATATTCTTGAATGTTGAATAATGATATCCTAATGGCGGTTGATTAGAAAATTTTATAGTCGCAAATTCAAATTTTTGTCCGTCATTTAATTCTATTTTGCAAGGTGCGATTCTGCTTAAATTCCAATCATTTGTTAAGCCAATTTTTTCGATTTCGGATTTTAAATTATCTGTGCAATTTAGATTTTTCTCATTCCACATTTTTAGAAGTTCGATTTGACCTTCTATAATTCTTTCATACATGTTTCCATTAATGTAAAATTGAGTACTACATTTTTCGCATTTATAGATTTTTATTCCGCCAATTTCTTCAGATAATTTGATTAAAGAAATTATTTTGTTTTCCAAGTAATCAGTTCCAAAACTTATAATGTCTTTTTGGTAACAATTAGGACAACCGTTTTTCTTTTTTCTTCTGAATAAATTGAACAATATTTCTTTCTATTTTATGGTTTGTATTTTTTCGGTCGCAAAATTACCGCCAACGTCCCGCTAGTAGGCGATGGTAGGGGTTAATAATCCTAATACTTCGGTTAATCGCTATATTCCCAAATACAAAACAATCTTCAAATTCAGCCTAAAACCCCAATCTAGCCAAACGGCTGTGTGTGCCTTGCATGCACTTCCAATTCCTCAAAAGTAGGAATTTTATCTATAGGGTGCAAGTCCCTTATCGGCAAGTTGTTGATTTATATTGAGCCGATTAGCACGTGGTAAGCTGGTTTGGGGCGACCCATGCAGTGAAGGAAGCCAAACGGCAAAAGTCTGTACCGAGGAACACAAAGCGCATAAGAGGCTAGCTAAATTGGGTAAGCATGCACAGCAATGCAAAGCCTTTAGACAACAGGTTTAGTTAGTAGATGCGTCGGGGATAGACAGAAAGAGGAAGTGCTTACCGAGGGAGGTCTTCACAACCACGAGTGGTTGGGTGGAGAAGTCAGCAGAAGTCATAGTACTTGGGGCAACGAGTTACCAACAGAAACGGTATAGGCCTCACAAACAAGGAAGGACCCAACGCAAGTGGTTCTCAATTTTCATCGGAATGACGCAAGTTATAGCCCTGAAAAAGCGGAACAGGAAAAAATTTAATGTAAAACAGCAAGTATGATTGGACAAGTAACACATCCTTACAATCTCCAAAAGGCACTACGTCAAGTAGTAGTCAACAAAGGCAGTGCGGGCGTTGATGGACTAAAAACCATTCAACTAGCGGATTATTTCCGTGAACACAAGTCTGCATTGTTGGAGGATATTAAGAATGACCGTTACTT
Organism: Flavobacterium sp. GSP27; assembly: GCF_003970395.1. Classification (NCBI taxonomy): domain Bacteria; kingdom Pseudomonadati; phylum Bacteroidota; class Flavobacteriia; order Flavobacteriales; family Flavobacteriaceae; genus Flavobacterium; species Flavobacterium sp. GSP27. Next base: position 1,501 of record NZ_RYDP01000020.1, read on the forward strand.
GCCGCAACCCATTCTTGGTGTGGAAATTCCAAAAGGAGGCGGAAAGTTCCGTCTCTTAGGAATTCCAACAGTAGTTGACAGACTGCTTCAACAAGCCGTATCGCAAGCGATGATGCCGAGATTTGAAAAGGATTTTAGCGTTAATAGCTTCGGATTCCGACCCAACAAAAACGCCCGCCAAGCGGTAGGCAAAGCTTTGGGAAATATTCACGAAGGCTACAATTATATTGTAGATATTGACCTAAAGACCTTCTTTGATGAAGTCGACCATTGCTTGCTGATGAACCTAATTTACCAAAAGGTAAAATGTCCAACAACTTTGCGATTAATCCGCAAATGGTTGCGAGTGCCAATACTGATCAAAGGAAAACTAGTCAAACGACGAAAAGGAGTCCCGCAAGGAAGTCCGATAAGTCCGCTTTTGTCAAACATTTTGCTCCATGAATTGGACAAAGAACTGACGAGAAAAGGCTTGAAGTTTGTTCGCTATGCCGATGATTTTAGTATCTACACCAAATCGAAAACCCAAGCCAAAACGGTTGGAAACGCTATTTTTCTGTTTTTGAAAGACAAGCTGAAACTGACCATTAATCTGGAAAAGAGCGGAATTAGAAAGCCGATTCAGTTCACGATATTGGGATTTTCGTTTGCATCGACTTATCAAAAAGGGGTAAAAGGCAGGTATCAACTAACGGTAGGGGACAAAGCTTGGGCAAAACTCAAACAGAGTCTAAAAGAAGTGACGCGCAAAACCGCACCAAAGAGTTTCGAGGAACGCATCCGAAAAATCAACGAAATCCAACGGGGATGGCTAAACTATTTTCGAGGGACAAGTATTCAAGGAAAGTTACGAGATATTGATGGTTGGTTGCGCAACCGTCTGCGCTACTGCATTTGGACGGACTGGAAAAAGCCCGAACGCAAAAGGAAAAACCTGATGCGACTAGGAATTGACAAAGACCACGCCTATGCTTGGAGCAGAACCAGAAAAGGAGGATGGCGTATTGCTCAGAGTCCGATTCTAACCACTACAATTACCCTACTGCGACTTAAGAAGAAAGGCTATCAATCGATGTTGGAGATTTACATGGAACTCAACCCATCACTTTGCGAACCGCCGTATACGAGACCCGTACGTACGGTGGTGTGAGAGGCGCACTCCGTCAGTTTCTGGCGGAGCCGTCTACTCGATTAGCACTCGTTATTTCTTCTTGTTCTTGTTACAGTATAAATATATCATGTCTTCGGTTCCGATTGTCTTGTCGCCAAGTGAAACTGCTTTATTAAAGTCTTCACAAGCACTTTTAGTTTGTTCTGATGTAGGTTTTATGTTTCCTTTTGAAGTAAGTGTATTAATTTTTGCATTTCCCCTATTACCATATGCTTTCATATATTCAGGATTTAATTCAATTGCTTTATCATAGTCCTTTATTGCTCCTTCAAAGTCAAAGCTGTTTCCTTTACAAGCTCCTCGATTAAAATAAGCTTGTGCGACTGTTGGATTTAATTCTATTGCTTTGTCATAAAGTTTAATAGCTTCTTCATTTTTAAATTGTCTGCTTAAATCAATTGCTTCTTTTGTAAGCTTTATAAATTCATCAGAATAACTTGCTTTTCCATTAACAAAATAATACTTAACTAACAATTTTCCGTCTTTGGAATATTCCATGTAGTCGCCTTGTTGAACTCCATTTATAAAAGTTGATTCAACATGTTTTTCTCCTGTTTCATAGTAAATTGTCCAAATTCCAGTTTCTTTATTATCCACAAATTCTCCAACTTGTTTTAGAGTTCCATTTTCGTAAAACTCTTTTGCAATACCATGTGGATGGGATGTCTTATAGAATTTCTCTGTTCTTTTTTGTCCGTTTTCAAAAAACTGAATTCTCAGTCCTTCGAGTTGACCTTTTACGAAGTTTCCTGTTCCTTTTGTTTTTCCGTTTTCAAACGTCTCAACAAATTCCCCAGTATATGTTGAAGTCGCTCCTTTTTTAGTCCAAAGGCCATCAACTTTTTCAAGGTCGCTGATATTTGTCTGTCCAAAAGTCCAAAAAGTAAGGAATAGAGCAAAAAATGTAAATGATATTTTTTTCAATTGTCTTGTTGTTATTGCGGTGTTTTTTATAATGAGTGCTAACTTGTCTATACTCGCTATAAAGTAGCGACTATACACCCTGTTTTGGGTAGATTGTCGCTATTGAGCAGCGCATTGCGATTCAAATATAATAAATTAATTTCTTACAAATCATCAAATGGGCTTTTTATTTGTTGCAAACTTTTCGTACTTACGTGAGTATAAATTTCGGTGGTTTTGCTGCTGCTGTGTCCCAATAATTCTTGTATATATCTTAAATCGGTGCCACTTTCTAATAAGTGCGTTGCGTAGCTGTGTCTGAGCCAATGTAAGGTGGCTGGTTTTGTGATCCCAGCTTTTTGAAGCGCTTGTTTCAACACCTGTTGCAAACTTCTATCATCGTAGGGTTGTCCTTTGATTTGTCCTTCAAATAAATAAGATATAGGTCTATAAACTTTATAATACTCACGAAGCATTTCTAATATTTTTAGGCTTAATGGCACAATCCTGTCTTTTTGACCTTTGGCGTTTTTTAGCAAAACTATGTTTCGGTTAGCATCGATATGAACGGGTCGAAGTGCTAATAATTCACCACAGCGTAACCCACAACTATAAATCAGACTCAACATCATTTTGTGCTTAATGTTGCTGTGTGCATTCAAAATCAATTTTATCTCTTCTTTGCTCAATACATTTGGCAAAACCTTAGCCCGTTTTGGTCGGTGAATTTTGTCAATTTCGATTTTGGTGTTTTGTATAGTTTTAAAATATAGCTTAAGGGCGTTTGTAATTTGGTTTTGATACGAAGCCGAAAGATTGTTTTTCAAAATGTATTCATTATTGTACACAATTACATCTTCATTGGTAATTTCAGCAATAGGTTTTTGGTTATAAAAAACCAAAAAGGATTTCAAAGCTTCACTATAGGTAACAACCGTACTTTGGCTATACCGCTTGGAACGCATCCATTGCTTGAGTTTCTCGATTTGAGCAATGCCTTCAGGTGACGGAAAGGAGTAGGTAAGTGCTGGGATTTTAAACCGAATTCTATTTTCTTCCGTATCTGGAATGTGCCAAGCGACTAAAGATTGGCTCCATCTGGAACCGGCTACTGTTTTTATTCGAGTAATTAATTCTTGATTTTTTTCGAAATAGACCGCGATTCTTTTCTCTTTTTTATGTGTAATAATTTTAGCATTCCAGCTCATACTATTTCTTTTGGTGGTACTAAAGTAGCCATTTATTGTCATCTTTCCAAAATAGTGAACTGGCTTCGATGCTAGTTAAAACAATGTGCTTCAATGTGTTTTGCTTCTGGATTCTAAAAATAATATAGGATTATCATTTAGAATGGTATCCGTACAGACTTTAATACTGCCGTCAAATCTATTACATTTTTAGTCCAGCATTAATGATTAAGCAGCAAGAAAAGGATATAGATACAAGTATTAAAAAAAGTGCTGCCACAGCATAGGCTGATAAAAGATTTTTAAAGATGCCTGATGAATTAATCGGTGTAAATGGGTGAAATCTCAGGAAAGAAATCCAGCGCTGGATTAAAACAAAACCTTAAATTGTAGTTTTAACGATGGGGATTAAAAAAAATTGAGCACTTTACCGCCCCGAAAACCGATCCTATTCTGTAGTTTGGCAGCTGGTTTTTTTATACTCGGCTAGATTACTAAAAAGTCTTCAGTTTTTAATGATAAAAAGGGCAAACATTATAAAAACTTTGCGAACTTTGCGTTCCATAATCAGGATTGGAAAAGGAGCTGTTGCAATACACATTGATTTTTCTATTCACTAAAAAAAAACAGACTACGTATGAAAATAAATCCAAAACACGGCATCGATAAGCTTCTTTTCGGGATGAAACAAAATGATGTTACGGCGCTTTACGGGAAACCAGACCGCAATTATAAGGATGAGGATGATAATGTAATTTTTGCTTACAACAAACTCAAAATGCGCTTGACATTCTATAAGGAAGAAGAGCTGAAATTGGGGTACATTGTCGCATCAAGTCCGGAGTTGGAATTATTTGGATACAAATTGATCAACAGAAAAATTAGTGAGGTCAAAAAAGATTTGGTTACCAAAGGAATCACTAAATTTACTCAGGAAGAGTTTGATACGTTCGAAAATTACTTCAACGAGGAAAACTGGATCATTTTTCAAACAGAATTTGATGAGGTGGTAAAATTTGAAATTGGTGCAATTATCAATCAGAAAGATGAATTTGACTGGAAATTTACAAAGAAATAATAGTGTTGGTTTACGTCTGATAGCACACAGATGGCACGGTTGCGACAGAAGAAAAACGGATTTTAAGTATTTTTTAATCAGTGTAACCCAGTTTAAATCCGCATACTGAATAAGATTTATCTAAATGGATTAAATAATAAACCCGACAGTTTTCCTTTGATGAGAATTGTCGGGTTTTATAATTGTCAAATATTTTATTTTATTGTTTTGGAGTTGGCTGTTTTTCCAGCATTTCTAATTCGAACACAAGCATTGTATTAGGCGGAATAACGCCTCCGGCACCTCGCTCGCCATACGCCAGATTGGATGGAATAAAAATGACTGCTTTATCGCCAAAAGCCATATTGTCAAGTCCTTCAATAAATCCGGGTATCATGCCGTCTTTTTTTCCGTCTTCAAACGGGAAGGCTCGGTATCCGTTTTGGGCGGCACGATTGGCATCAAATTTCCCGTAGACTTGATTGACTTCTTCATAGCTACTGTCAAATAGGGTTCCGTCCTCAAAATAGCCTGCGTAATGAAAATAAAATGTTGCTCCGTTAGCAGGTTTTACTCCGGTTCCTTTCTCTGTTATCTTGTACGCTAATCCGGAAGGTGTGATGGTTGCTGTCGCTTTAGCAGCGGCTAAATAGGTTTTTTTAGCGGTTACTACAGCACCGTATTTTTCCATGTATACTCGTTTAGCTTCCGCTTCCAGCGCTTCTCTTTTTACTTTGTTTTCCGCTTCAAAAACAGCTTGTTTTGCTTTATTTTCAGCGTTTGCCAGGTCTTGTTTCTTCTGGTCTTCGGATTTATTGTTGAAATAATCAGCGAATACTTTTGGCGCATCAAATTTTTTGGCCAAAGCGCCTTTTCTCACAATAGTAATCTTTGTAATTAAATCGCTTTGCGCAATAGCGTTTACAATAGCCATTCCTTGGGTTACATGACCAAAAACGGAGTGCTTACCATCCAACCATGGCGTTGCTTTATGGGTGATAAAAAACTGACTTCCATTAGTTGCAGGTCCGGAATTAGCCATAGAAAGAATACCGGCTTTGCTGTGTTTCAAGTCCGTAAATTCATCTTTGAAACTATAACCTGGGCCACCGGAACCATTGCCGGAAGGATCTCCAGTCTGTATCATAAAATCTTGTATGACACGGTGAAATTTCAGAGCGTCAAAGAACGGTTTTCCTTTTAGTTTGTCATCAGTGACAAAAGTGTTTTTACCTTCTGCCAATGCAATGAAGTTCGCAACGGTAACCGGTGCTTTTTGGTAGGCTAGTTCCACTACAATGTCTCCTTTGTTGGTAGCAATTGTTGCAAAAATTCCCTCGATAACTACCGGAGCTTTTACCGCAGGTTTCACCGGTTTTTTTACAATTGCTTTTGCTGTTGTCACCGGTTTTTTGGCAGGAATAGATTTCTTGACCGTTTGGGAATGTACATTGACCATTCCCAGAAACAATAAAACCAGAATTTTAAATTTCATAGTGTACTAATTTAAAGGCTTATTTTCTTACTATTATTGAGGCATTTTTTCTAATAATTCAATTTCAAAAATGATGTTGGCATTAGGCGGAATCACACCTCCGGCTCCAGCTGCCCCATATCCCAATTGGGATGGAATAAAAATCACGGCTTTGTCTCCAAACGATAATTTTTCGATGCCTTCAATGAAACCAGGAATCATGCCATCTTTTTTACCAGCTTGGAAAGGGATGGGTTGGTAGCCGTTTTGAGCGGCTCTGTTTTCATCGTATTTTCCAAAAGTTTGGGCAATACTTTCGATACTAGCATCAAATAATTCAGCATTTTCAAGAAAACCGGCGTAATGAATGAAGATGCCAGTACCAATAGCAGGTTTTTTACCCCCGCTTTTTTTGGTGATCACGTATTGCAGTCCTGTTTTGGTTTTTGTTGCTTTGGCTTTTAATTCGGCAAAATAAGCTACTTTTTGTTTGCGGACTTCTTTGTATTTCTCGTTGTAAACTCGCTTGTTTTCAGTATCTACAGCTGCTTTTTCCTTTTGATTTTTATTTTCTACAGCAAAATAATCATTGAATATTTTTACGGCATTAAACTTTTTTGCCGCTTCTCCATTTCTGATAATGGTAACTGTATTGATGTAATCGTTTTGTTGAATTTTGTTCACGACCTCCATCCCTTTTTCGACTACATGACCAAAAATAGTGTGTTTGCCATCTAGCCAAGGTGTAGCAAGATGCGTGATAAAAAACTGACTGCTGTTGGTGGCCGGGCCGTTATTGGCCATAGCCAGAACGCCTCCTTTATCAAATTGCAAATCAGTAAATTCATCTTTGAACTTGTAGCCGGTATCACCAGAACCCGTTCCTAGCGGATCTCCGGTTTGTATCATGAAGTCATTGATGACACGATGGAATTTTAAACCATCAAAAAAAGGTCTTTTTTTAAGATTTTCATTGGTCACATAATCATTTTTCCCTTCTGCTAATGCCACATAATTTGCTACTGTAATAGGGGCCTTTTCAAAATTTAATTGTACGATGATGTCCCCTTTATTGGTTTCAATTTTAGCGTATAAACCGTCTGGAAGATCGCTGTGTTCTTCTTTACAGGAGTAAAATGAGGCAATTGCCAGGAATGCGAGTACGATCTTTTTTTTCATTTCTAACTTTATTTTTATTGGTTTATAGTGTCTTTAGGTGTACTGGTGGACGGTACTTGTTGTTTGCTGGGAGCTGGGAGTACAACTGTTTTTACTGGTGTTTCGTTCTCTTTTTTATAAGTTGCTTCCGATTTAAAGTCACGCAGCGTAACCGTGCAGATTAAGGGCTGGTTGGTGCCAATTTTTTTGTCATCACCATGGTAACCGTACCCCATATTTGATGGAAAAAGAAAGGTAACTTTCTCGTTTTTACGCATTAGTTTGATGCCGTCTCGCAATCCCATCATAATGTTTTGTTTGTCAACATAATAGATTTGAGGTCTTAGCTCTACTTCAGAATAAATGATGGCTCCCTTTAAATCTTTTATCTCGTAATCAAAAAAGGCTACATCTCCTTTTTTTGGCGTAAGCGTATCCGTTTCATTCCGGGTTTGATAGGTGTACCAATATCCTTTTTTTGAGGCAAGGTATTTTATCTTTGGGTCGCTTTTGATTAAAGCCTCAATTTTATCTTCTTCGGTGGCCACCAGTTTTTTGTTGCGTTGAATTGATTTTTTCATGAAACTTCCCGAAGCTTGCGAAAGGGGTCTGCGCGCCTCCTGATGCTGCTTGCAGCTTGACATAACCAGAATCAAAAAAAAGACCAGTGCAATAGGCGTACTGAATTTTAACATGGATTATACTTTTAGCGTTGTTACTAAATCTTCGAATTTTTTGATAGTTTCTGTCATTGATGTTTCTGATTTCCCTCCGGCTGCATTGCGATGTCCGCCACCATTAAAATGGTCTCTTGCAAATTGATTCACATCAAAATCGCCTTGGGAACGGAATGAAATTTTGATGATTTTTTCTTCTCTATTTTCTATAAAGATAGCTGTAAAAATGATTCCCTTGATGCTTAATCCGTAGTTTACAATACCTTCTGTATCGCCTTTTACATAATCAAACGAATTTAATTCGTCCTGGCTAAGAGTCGTGTAGGCTGTTTTATGTTCCGGAAGTACTTTCATGTTTTGGAGCGCTCTTCCTAGTATTTGCAAACGTCCAAAGGAGCTGTTGTCAAATAATAAGCTTGGGATTTCTGTGTTCTCAACGCCTAAATCGATTAATTCAGCCACAATCTTATGGGTTGTTCCAGTTGTTTTTGGAAAACGAAAGGAACCGGAATCGGTTAGGATTCCAGTATAAATGCAGGTTCCGATAGTCTTGTCGATATCTTGCTTTTTTCCAAGGAATAAAATGAAGTTGTACACCATTTCACAAGTTGATCCAAAGGCCGTATCAGAGTAGGTGATCGCGGCATAATCATCCGGTTTTTGATGGTGGTCAATCATGATGAAGGGTGCCTTTAGCTGGGATAAAACCTGCTCCATATCGCCGGTGCGGTGCAAGGCATTAAAATCTAAGGTAAAAATCAGATCGGCCTCTTCAAGGATTTTTGTGCAATTTTGTTTGTCTTTTTCAAATATTTTAATCGTTTCAGAGCCCGGCATCCAAGCCAGAAAATCTGGAAATTCATTGGGAGAAACAACAACGGGCTGGTGTTTGTTTTTTAATAAAAAATGATATAAAGCCAGGGTAGAACCCATGGCGTCGCCATCAGGGCCTCGGTGTGGGATTATGGCAATCTTTTTAGGAGTTGCTAATAACAACTGTATCGCTTGAATGTCTTGTATTTTCATAGATTGCGAAATTACATTTTTTTACTGTAATGTTGAAATGAATTATACAATTAACAAACTTTTAGAGGGTTATAAAAAGTCGGTGTTTCTTCTTTTTAATTTTTGGTACAAATGGTATTTTGCTCCTTTTACAATTTGGGCGTTGTAAATCCCCACGGAACCGGATGTAAAGTAGGCCAACACACAAGCAATCCCAATAAAAATACCACTTTCAATCCCAAAGAGTTCCATTCCCATGACCGTGCAAGCAATAGGTGTATGGGTGGCTCCGGAAAAAACAGCCACAAACCCCATGCCTGCCAAAAGGGCAATTGGCAATGGCACAACCAGCGATAAGGCACTTCCTAAAGTAGCGCCAACAAAAAATAGCGGGGTTACCTCGCCCCCTTTAAATCCTGCTCCCAGCGTAAATCCCGTAAAGAGTATTTTTAGTAGGAAATCATAAGAAGCATTTGGATTCGAAAATGCCTCAATAATCATAGGAACTCCAAGGCCAATGTATTTTGTAGTTCCAATAAAATAAACGGCTAATGCAATGAAACATCCTCCCACAAAAGGGCGAAGAGGCGGAAACGATATGGTTTTAGAAAATAACCGACCCCAAAAGTGTGTGCTTCTGGAGAAAAGCATGGCGACCAAGCCAAACAAAATACTTACGAGAACTACCCAGAATAAGGTAATGAAAGTAATTGAAGGGACAAAAGGAATAGCATAATGCGTGTGTTGTACCTGCCAAAGTTCCACGGTGAAATAAGCGATATAGGCAACAAAAAACGATAATAGGATGCTTTTTAAATTGATTTTACTAAAAAAAACAACTTCCAAAGCAAATAAGGCTCCGGCTAAAGGGGTGCCAAAAATGGAAGCAAATCCTGCGCTGATTCCCAGAATGAGGATTGTTTTTCTTTCGGAAACGTCAAGCTGAAATAGTTTTGTGAACTGATCAGCAATGGCACCGCCCATTTGTACTGCTGTTCCTTCACGACCGGCTGAACCGCCAAAAAGATGGGTGATCAAGGTGCCAAAAAGTACCAAAGGCGCCATTTTGAATGGAATAATTTGCTGCGGATTTTCGTATTCTTTTAACAATAAATTATTCCCCTTGACGACTGATTTCCCCCAATAGTAATATCCCAGTCCTATTGCCAAGCCGCCTATTGGCAAAAGCCAGATGATCCAGTTGTTGTTGTCTCGGGTTTGGGTTACCCATTCTAATGCTACCAGAAAAAAAGCAGATGCCGATCCGGAAAAAACACCTATTAAAATGCAAATGAAAATCCATTTGAAAAGGAGTGTCGTAATTTTATTCGTTTTTTCTAAACTCATTAGTAGAACAGCCAAAGTGTTTGTGCAAAAGTATTATAATCCGTCTTGAATTAATGATTTTTCAGGGGCTATTGCTGTAAATTCTATTTCAACTAGATATTCAGGACCGACTAATTTGCTGATTTCATAAAAACCAGTGACAGGTTTTATATCTTTAAAAAATTGAGCATGAGCCTTAGCAACGTATTCAAAAGTAGTAATGTCAGTAGTGAAAATTCGGGTTCTGATAACATCTTTCATACTTGCATCCAAGTCTTCAAGAACTTTTTCGACACGTTCTAAAATATTGAGCGTTTGTGCATAGGCGTCATTAGCTTTCACTTTTTTGCCGTCAACCAGTGCGACAGTTCCGGAAACCTCAATAGAGTTGCCAATGCGTACGGCGCGGCAATATCCCATTTTGTCTTCCCATGGCGAGCCTGTCAGTATGTTTTCTCTTTTCATTGTAGTAGTGTTTAAAGGTTGTTTAGTGTTATGGAAGGCGATGCTTTGGTATGGCATACTATTTGCAAGTTATAAAAAAAAGCGAAATAAAATCACCCGTTTTGTAATTAAAATATTCCTTTTATGTACCGGTTTTTTATGGTGTTTGGGTATCCAAAATATAATAAAATCGGAAATTATAAGTTATAAATGAAAGTTAAATTAGTGCTTCATTTTTGATTAAGTACAATAGGTTTTTTATTTTTAAATTTTTACAGGTACAAAAAACCTAATTTTGAAAGTTATGAAAAGGATTTTATTTTTAATGATTACCATCAGCATGTCTCTAAGCGGATATGCCCAAAACGAATTTAGCTCAAAATTTAAAGCCATTCCCCCTAAAAATATAGCACCAAAAATTAAAAAACCAATTCCGCCGAAAGCGAATGTTCCACCTGTTAAGACACCTAATGTGTTTAAAAATCCGGAGTTATTAAATCCAAAACCAAATGCTTCAGCTCCTGTAGCGCCGGCAAATAATTTTTCGATGATTCCTAAAAATGAGTTTATTAATCCGGGAGATGTGTATAGAGACAAATGGAATAAAAAAGAAGAAAAAACAGAAGGTTTGGTGTATCGAAAAAACCAAGATTTAGGCAATTTTACCACGGGATCTGTCACAGCAAAAGTAATGTATCGCGATGCGGCCTACGTTGATGGAGATCAGATCAGGGTGTATCTGAACGATAAAGTGATCCAGTACCAAGTGAATCTTGAAAGTAATTTTCAAGGATTTGAAATCGTCTTAGAAAAAGGATTTAACAAGATTGAATTTGAAGCGTTGAACCAGGGATCTTCAGGACCCAATACTGCTGAATTCAAAGTATATAATGATAAAGGAGGTTTGATATCAGGAAGTCAATGGAATCTGGGAACAGGTTTTAAAGCAACCATTATTTTGGTCAAAGAATAGTTGACATAAATCCTGTATTGTAAAAACAAAAAGACCTTTGAAATGAGATTCCAAAGGTCTTTTTTTGTCTTATTTGAAATTTCAGGGTACAATCACTTTGGATTTCGTCAGCCACTAGTTTGATAGCTTTTTCTAAAAAGGATCTGCAGTAACTTGAAATTTCATGTCCGCTTTTATGGAAATATCTTGAGTAATCGCCTCTTTGGTTATCGCTTTTGTTCGTAGTTTAAAACTGGAAGCTTTAACGTATTTGTCTAATTTTTCTGTGGTACAGGTTAAACTCAACGTGTTTGATGTTGCGTTTATATCGTCTAAAAAAGCCAGTTCAATCTCGTCGCTGTCATTTGTTGAAATATAAATATGTATCGATTTTAAAAATGAAAATGATTTGTTAGCGGGATTTGTTACCGTCAACTTCATCTCTTTCAATTTTACATCTTTGACTAATTCGGCATTTGTATTGTTATTTTCAAATGCGGTACTAGAATTAGACGGAACATCTGGAGTAACTAATTCTAAAGAGGTGTTCACTGGAAATCCAGATGGAATGGTAACGGTCGTTTGATTGTCTATCGAAAAGGTCAATAAATCATCAATTACATTACATGAAATGATAATAAAGCCAAAAAATGCAACGACTATAAAATTTCTTGCTTTCATTTTTTCTGTTTTAAGTAGATTATTAGGGCTGCAAATGTACTCTTTTATCTTCTAAACTTAATTTCAGGATAATTCCAAAATGGACTAAAAGGCTAATTCTCTTTTAAAAGATAGGAGAAATTATTTTGGTGATCCAAAATAAAATAAATATTTTAAAATTCGATTTTTCAATTCAAAATATAAAAAGTATTTTTGCACATGCAACACAACGTACTTATTTTAGATTTCGGATCGCAATACACACAACTTATTGCTCGTAGAGTTCGCGAATTAAATATATTCTGCGAAATCTTCCCATACAATCATTTTCCGAGTGATTTATCTTCTTACAAAGCCGTAATCCTTGGTGGTAGCCCTTTTTCTGTTCGAGGAGAAGATGCGCCACATCCTGATTTATCTCAAATTAGAGGGAAATTACCTTTATTAGCCGTTTGTTACGGAGCCCAATATTTATCTCATTTTAGTGGAGGTGAAGTGGCAGCTTCAAATACAAGAGAATATGGTAGAGCTAATTTATCTTTTATAAAAGAGAATGAAGTGTTCTTCGAGGGTGTTTCTGAAAACAGCCAAGTTTGGATGAGCCATAGCGATAGTATCAAAGCATTGCCTACTAATGGAGTAAAACTTGCCAGTACCCACGATGTGGAATTTGCAGCTTACAAAATAGAGGGTGAAACCACGTACGCCATTCAGTACCATCCGGAAGTTTTTCACTCAACCGACGGATCTAAAATGTTGGAGAACTTTTTGGTGAAAATTGCGGAAGTACCTCAGAATTTTACGCCAAATGCTTTTGTTGAAGAAATGGTGGCTGAATTAAAAGAAAAACTACAAGACGATAAAGTGGTTCTCGGACTTTCTGGAGGAGTAGATTCTACCGTGGCAGCAGTTTTATTACATCAAGCGATTGGTAAAAACCTGTATTGTATTTTTGTAAATAATGGTTTGCTTCGTAAAAATGAGTTCCAGAACGTACTGGATCAGTACAAAGGAATGGGTTTGAACGTAAAAGGAGTCGATGCCGGTGATCGTTTTTTATCTGAATTAGCAGGTGTCAGCGACCCGGAGACCAAACGTAAAATTATAGGACGTGTCTTTATCGAAGTTTTTGATGATGAATCGCACCTTATACAAGATGTAAAATGGTTGGCACAAGGTACTATTTACCCGGATGTTATTGAATCCGTTTCTGTAAAAGGACCATCGGCAACCATAAAATCACACCATAATGTTGGCGGTTTACCGGATTACATGAAACTGAAAATCGTAGAGCCATTGCGCATGCTTTTTAAAGATGAGGTACGCAGAGTAGGGGCTTCTTTAGGAATAGACTCTGAATTATTAGGCAGACATCCTTTTCCAGGACCAGGACTGTCCATCCGAATTTTAGGAGACATTACCCCGGAAAAAGTACAGATTTTACAGGACGTTGATGCTGTTTTTATTGACGGATTAAAATCTTGGGGACTGTACGATAAAGTATGGCAAGCCGGAGCCATTTTACTTCCCGTTAATAGTGTAGGAGTAATGGGAGATGAGCGTACCTATGAGAAAGTAATTGCATTACGTGCTGTAGAATCTACAGATGGTATGACGGCAGATTGGGTACATCTTCCCTATGATTTCCTGATGAAAGTCTCGAATGACATAATCAACAAAGTAAAAGGGGTTAATAGAGTGGTGTATGATATCAGTTCAAAACCGCCGGCAACTATTGAATGGGAATAATACTTTACTATTTAGTCCTTTCTAAGAACAGCTTTTTTTAATGTTCCCATATAAACGGTATCAAATTTTTTAGAATAAAATTTGGTACCGTTCTTGTATTACTAATTTGAATAATTTATAAATGAAAACGATGAAATATTTTTTTGTAATTTGTATGGTGCTGTTGTTGTTCAATCATGATAGTGTTTTTGCACAAGAAAAAAATACAACGCACAAAGTGGCGAAAGGGGAAACAATTAACGAAATTGCTCAAAAATACAAGGTCACTCCATTTGATATATATCAACTAAATCCGGATGCTCAAAGTGGATTGAAACCAAACAGTATTTTGCTGATTCCTAAAAAAGGGGGCAGCCAAAAACCGTTGACTGCGACTACACCAGATGCGAAGGCTATAATTCACGAAGTGACACCAAAAGAAACGCTCTATGGTATCGAAAAAAAATATGAGGTAACGGATGAAGCTTTAAAAGAAGCGAACCCTTTTCTTGAAAACGAGGGTCTTCAAATAGGGCAGACGCTTATTATTCCATCTAAAAATGGGTTAAAAAAAACAGTATCAAATCAGGATAAAGTAGTGTATCACGATGTGCTTCCAAAAGAGACTAAATACTCAATCGCAAAATACTATGGAATTACCATTGCAGAATTAGAGCAGAAAAATCCTGAAATAGTTTCCGGTTTACCCATTGGATATAAATTGCGTATCAAAGGGAATCCCGAAACTTTGGGGCCAAAAGCAGATAAAACGGAAGCAGCGTTTGCGTCCAAAGAAGAAATGGGAGAAAATAATGTACAACCAGCCAAAGTACTCTTTAGTTACCGTTCCTATGTTATAAAACCGAAAGAAACACTGTATAGTTTGTCCCGAATGTTTAATTTGAGTCAGGAGGAATTAATTGCTTTAAACCCCGCTTTATCTCAGGGCGTGACAGAAGGTATGATTTTGAAAGTTCCGTCAGCGACTCCTGTTTTGCAAGAAATTAAAAAAGAATATACCGTATTGTCAAATAATAGCGCGAACAGGAAAAAACTAGTGCTTCTTTTGCCCTTTAATATTGCAAAAATGGAGGTGGATACTGCAAATTCAATCATCACCCGCTTGAAAAACGACAAGTTTTTGAATATGACTTTAGATTTTTATGCAGGTGCATTAATGGCTATAGATTCTGCCAAACAATTGGGTCTTTCTCTTGATGTGAGTATCTATGATTCCCAGGAAACTAAGGATTATTCTAATATAGCAGCATTAATTAAGCGAAATAATTTGGAAGATTCAGATGCTATAATTGGACCATTTTATCAAAGTAACGTCGAGATAACGGCTGAATTACTTCATAAACACCAGGTTCCGGTAATCTCCCCTTTATCAAAAGATGTTGGTAACTCCCTTAGTAATTTATATCAAACCATTCCAACGACCACTGAGGTTAAAAATGCGATGTTCAATTATATGCGAGCCAGAGGAGGCGTTATTATAGCAGTAGTCGATAGGAAAAAAGAATCTGTAATTCAGTTTATAAAAGAAAATCATAAAGACGTTAAATTTGCAACTCTTAATCCAAATGGCAGTGTGTCTCCAGAAAATCTACAGCGTTTATTTGTAAAAGGCAAAATGAATTACGTGGTGATGGAAACCGAAAACACGAGTATGATCAAGGCAACTATGGCCACTATGTTGAGTGCTATGTCTGCGTATCAAGTGCAGTTAGTAATTCTGGAACCAAATGAAACGTTAGATACGGACGAAATTAATTTTGTGAATTTGACAAAATTGAAATTAATGTATCCGTCAGTTGCTCGTGAAAATGAAACACCTGAAGCATTAATTTTTGAGAAAGAGTTTAAAAACAGGAATAAAATTACTCCAAGTGCTTATGCAATTCGTGGTTTTGATGTTACTTTTGACACGATGATGCGTTTGTCACAAGATAAGAAATATCAGGAAACAGTAGCCTTTACGGCAACGGAACAAATAGATAATAAGTTTGAATTCTATAAAAAAGAAGATGGTGGATATACCAATAAAGGAATTTATATTTTATATTATGATACCGATTTAACCATAAAAGAAGCAAAATAATGACATCAATAGTAACGTATTTAGGGGATTTAAGAACATCTTCTATTCATTTGCAATCCGGGACTGAAATCTTTTCGGATGCTCCTTTAGATAATAATGGGAAAGGAGAAGCTTTTTCTCCAACGGATGCGGTTGCCAATGCTCTGGCAACTTGTATGATGACCATCATGGGAATAAAAGCACGAGATCTCGAAGTGGATTTAAAAGGATCTACCGCTGAGGTGGTTAAAATAATGAAAACGGAACCCAGACGTATTGATGTGATAGCGATTAATTTTGAGATGTACGGAACTGCTGATGTAAAGAATATAACAATACTGGAAAGCGCAGCAATGACCTGTCCTGTTTTCCTGAGTCTGCATCCCGAAATCGAGAAACGAATTATTTTTAACTGGAATTAAATAGTCTTTGGAAGCAAGAGACAGGAAACAAAAATGATTATTTCTTCTTGTTTTCCTGTCTCTTACTTCTTTTTTATTATAAAATGGATCAAAACCAAAAACAACTCATCAAGCTAGCCCATACTAAAATGCCTTTTGGTAAATACGAAGGCTGGTTTCTTATCGATATCCCGGAATACTATATTGTTTGGTATAGCAATAAAGGGTTTCCTAAAGGGGAACTAGGGGAACAACTGAAATTAATTTATGAATTGAAACTCAATGGTCTGGAAGAGTTAATTCGAAATATAAAAAAACGGTACCCAAAACCGATTTAATTTTCAATTTGACAATTTATAATTGTACTTTTGCCACGTTTTTTACACAACTACAATACAAATAACAACAGAATGAATCAAACGAAATATATTTTTGTTACTGGCGGTGTGACTTCTTCTTTAGGGAAAGGAATCATTGCAGCATCTTTGGCAAAATTGTTACAAGCTAGAGGATACCGTACAACCATCCAAAAGTTTGACCCATACATTAATGTAGATCCAGGGACATTAAATCCTTATGAACATGGAGAATGTTATGTGACTGATGATGGTGCCGAAACGGATTTGGATTTAGGGCATTACGAGCGTTTTTTGAATGTTCCTACTT
Organism: Flavobacterium sp. GSP27; assembly: GCF_003970395.1. Lineage (NCBI taxonomy): Bacteria > Pseudomonadati > Bacteroidota > Flavobacteriia > Flavobacteriales > Flavobacteriaceae > Flavobacterium > Flavobacterium sp. GSP27. Next base: position 18,393 of record NZ_RYDP01000020.1, read on the forward strand.
CTCAGGCGAATAATGTGACTACAGGAAGAATTTATCTTTCGGTTATTGAAAAGGAAAGAAGAGGTGAGTTTTTAGGAAAAACAGTACAAGTAGTTCCTCATATCACCAATGAAATCAAGGAAAGAATGCAGTTGCTTGGAAATTCCGGCGATTATGATATTGTCATCACTGAAATTGGGGGTACAGTAGGAGACATTGAATCCTTACCTTACATAGAATCTGTTCGTCAATTAGTTTGGGAATTAGGAGAGCATAATGGGATTGTAATTCACCTTACTCTGGTTCCTTATTTAGCTGCCGCGGGAGAGTTGAAAACAAAACCAACCCAGCATTCCGTAAAAACCTTGATGGAAAGCGGAATAAAAGCAGATATTTTAGTGTGCAGAACGGAACACGAAATTTCTGAAGAATTACGCAATAAACTGGCTTTGTTTTGTAATGTAAAAAGAGAAGCTGTTATTCAGTCTATTGATGCTTCCACGATTTATGAAGTGCCGAATCTAATGCTGGAAGAAGGACTTGATGTTGTGGCGTTAAAAAAATTAGATTTACCTAAAAAAGCGGCTCCGGATTTAAAAAACTGGAATACTTTTTTACGCCGATTAAAAAATCCAAAGCATACCGTGAATATAGGTTTGATAGGAAAATATGTAGAAATGCAGGATTGCTACAAATCTATTTTGGAAGCATTTATCCATGCCGGTGCAGCTAATGAAACAAAAGTAAATGTGATTTCGATTCATTCAGAACACATTGATGCAAATAATATACAGGAAAAATTCTCAGGTTTAGACGGAATTCTGGTTGCTCCAGGTTTTGGAGAAAGAGGAATTGAAGGAAAAATTGCAGCAGTGCAATATGCCCGTGAGAATAAAGTGCCGTTTTTCGGAATTTGTTTGGGGATGCAAATGGCCATCATAGAATATTCAAGAAATATGTTGGGTTATAAAGATGCTAATTCAACTGAAATGAATGAACACACCGCTTATCCGGTAGTAAACCTCATGGAAGAGCAAAAAACTATCACGGATAAGGGCGGAACAATGCGTCTTGGTGCATGGAAATGCGACATCAAAAAAGATACATTAGCCTATAAAATTTACGGAAAAGAAACCATTTCAGAACGCCACCGTCACCGCTATGAGTACAACAGTAAATACGTTGCTCCATTAGAAAATGCCGGATTGATGGCTTCAGGCGTAAACCCTGATACGGGATTGGTAGAAATTATAGAAATAGAAGATCATCCGTTTTTTATTGGCGTGCAATACCATCCGGAATACAAGAGTACGGTTGCAAATCCGCATCCTATTTTTGTGAATTTTGTGGCAGCAGCCGTTCAGGCAAAGAAAAAATAACTGAAAACGATTGGGTTTCAGTAAACCTAAAATTTATAACTTTTTTTAATTATAATGGAACAAAAAAAATTTGACCTCAATTCGATCATAGGTTTTGTATTAATTTTTGGTATTTTGATTTTTATCATGTATCAAAATCAACCTGATGAGAAAGTAATTGCCGCTGAAAAAGCACAAAAAGAATTGGTGATTCAGGAAGCTAAAGCGAAAGAGTTAGAAGCTAAAACGGTTGCAAAAGCAACAATTGAGGTTGCTGCAACCGGAGATTCAACTCAACTGGCGCAGTTGCAAAAAACCTTAGGGAATTTTGCCTATTCTGCAACATTACCTTCAGCAAAAGCAGGCTTTACAACTATTGAAAACGAATTGGTTATGCTAAAAATAGCCAATAAAGGAGGCTATATTGTGGAGACTACTTTGAAAAAATTTGAAAAATTCAAGAAAGGTTCAGGACAATTAGTGCAATTGATCAAAGACAATAATGCCAATTTAAATGTACAATTGCTGACTAGTGATAACCGTACTTTAAATTCAAAAGACTTGTATTTTGAACCGACCTTGACAAAAGTTGGAGCAGATCAAATATTATCCATGAAATTGAAAGCGGGAGCTAATGAATTCTTGGAATACAAATACGTGTTGAAACCAAACGAATATATGATTGGTTTTGACATTCGTTCCCAAGGATTGAATAAAGTCTTGAATACCGCCAAACCAGTAGATTTAGAGTGGGATTTAAAAACCTACCGAAACGAGAAAAGTGTTTCGTATGAAAACCGGTATACTGAAATCTATTTTGAACATGAAGACGGAAAAATAGATTACGCAGGATTGGGTCAGACGGAAGAATCTGACTTAGATAAAGCCACTTTTGTAGCTTTCAAACAGCATTTTTTCTCAACGATTCTTTTAACGCAAACCCCTTTCGAAACGGCTAAATTAAAATCAACAAATTTAGTGCTGGATGACAAAGTGGATACTACTTTTACAAAACAATTTAATGCTAACATCCCATTAGCATTTACCAATGGTGAATTAGATCACAAAATGAGTTGGTATTTTGGTCCAACAGATTATAAGACATTACACTCATACGATCAAAATCTGGAAAAAATTATTTCACTGGGTTGGGGAATTTTTGGGTGGATCAATAAGTTTATCTTTATTCCATTATTTGCCTTTTTAAGTTCTTATATTTCTTATGGAATTGCGATAATTATTTTTACAATTTTGATAAAAATAGCAATGTCGCCGATTACTTTTAAATCGTTCTTGTCACAGGCTAAGATGAAAGTATTGCGTCCTGAAATAACAGAATTGGGTGAAAAATTCAAAAAAGACCCTATGAAGAAACAACAGGAAACAATGAAGTTGTATAACAAAGCGGGAGTAAATCCTATGGCAGGTTGTATTCCAGCATTGATTCAGCTGCCATTTATGTATGCTTCGTTTCAGTTTTTTCCATCGGCATTTGAGTTAAGACAAAAAAGTTTCCTTTGGGCGGATGATTTATCGTCTTTTGATGAAGTAATCCGTTTGCCTTTCTATATTCCGTTTTACGGAAATCACATCAGTTTGTTTCCTATTCTGGCTTCGATTGCTATTTTCTTTTACATGAAAATGACTTCTGGAGACCAGCAAATGGCTGCTCCGCAACAAGAAGGAATGCCGGATATGGCAAAAATGATGAAAATTATGATATACGTGTCGCCAATCATGATGTTGTTTTTCTTTAATAGTTATGGTGCGGGATTGAGTTTGTATAACTTTATTTCGAATTTGATTACCATTGGAATTATGATTGTCATCAAACGATACTTTATCGATAGTGATAAGATTCATACTCAAATTCAAGAGAATAAATTGAAAGAGCCCAAAAAGCAAGGTAAATTCCAGAAAAAACTGCAAGAAGTGATGGAACAAGCCGAAGCTCAAAAAGCACAACAAAAGAAAAAATAATGCATAAAAAAAGCTCTCAAATATTGAGAGCTTTTTTATTAGATTAATTTAAGTGACCTGAATTCGGTACTAAAAAAAGTAATTATGAAAACATATTACAAAAAAAGAATATTGGTTTTGATGTTTTTGAATGTGTTTTTTCTTTATGCACAAACTGATTTTAATGTATTAGATGCAAAAGGGAAAAAACACGGAGTGTGGAAAGGTGTATATGAAACCTCAAAACGACCTAGATATGAAGGAACTTTTGAGCACGGAAAAGAAATTGGTATTTTTAATTTTTTTGATGATACCAGAGCAAAATCGCTAATTGCAACTCGAGAATTTAATCCAAAAGACAATGCAGCGTTTACTATTTTTTACGACCAAAACAAGAATAAAGTAAGTGAAGGAAAAGTGATCAATAAAGTATTTGAGGGTCAATGGAACTATTACCATTTGGCCTCAAAAAATATAATGACAACGGAGCACTATAGTAAAGGAAAACTAGAAGGTTTGCGTACCGTATTTTATTTAAGTGGAAAAATTGCCGAAGAAATCAATTATATAAATAATTTAAAAAATGGCTTTTATAAAAAATATACTGAAAAAGGAATCGTGTTGGAAGAGTCTGTTTTCAAGAACGACCTTTATAACGGTTTAGCAATCTTTAGAGATTCCAACGGGAATACAGTCTCTAAAGGACACTTTGTAAATGGAAAGAAAGCGGGTATATGGCAGTTTTTTGAAAAAGGAAAAGTAGTCAAAGAAATCAATATGAGCTTTACAGAAAATGCCACAAAATCAAAAAACAATTAACGGTATCGTTAGCCATTACTGTTGTAAATCTTTTTGTAACTTTGCACCCTTATAAAATTTTAATTTTTTGAAGATGAAGCGTGTAGTTGTAGGACTTTCCGGAGGAGTAGATTCAAGTGTTGCTGCTTATTTGTTGCAGCAACAAGGGTATGAAGTTATTGGTCTTTTTATGAAGAATTGGCATGACGATTCAGTCACTATTTCTAATGAATGCCCATGGCTGGAGGACAGTAATGATGCATTGTTAGTTGCCGAAAAACTTGGAATTCCATTTCAAACAGTAGATTTAAGTGTTGAATACCAAGAAAAAATCGTAGACTACATGTTCAATGAATATGAAAAAGGACGTACTCCAAATCCCGATGTGCTTTGTAATCGGGAAATAAAATTTGAAGTTTTCATGAAAATTGCTTTGAGTCTTGGTGCTGATTATGTTGCAACGGGGCATTATTGTCAAAAAAGTGAAATCAAAGTGAATGGCGAAACCGTGTATCAACTGAAAGCCGGTGCCGATACCAATAAAGATCAATCCTATTTCTTGTGTCAATTATCCCAAGAGCAATTGGCAAAATCCTTATTTCCCATTGGCGAATTAACTAAACCGGAAGTACGTGAAATTGCTGCCCAAATGGAATTGATAACTGCCGAAAAGAAAGACTCACAAGGCTTGTGTTTTATTGGAAAAGTGCGTTTGCCTGAATTTTTACAACAAAAATTGCAACCCAAAGACGGAATTATTATCCAAATAGATAAAAATGATCCTGTTTACAGTGCTGAAAATCATGTAGGCCTAAGTGTAGAAGCGGATTTAAAATCAGCAGCAAGAAAAATTCCGTACACGCCACAAATGGGGAAAATAGTGGGGAAACATCAAGGGGCTCATTATTTTACTATTGGACAACGAAAAGGATTAAATGTAGGAGGCACAACGGATCCCTTGTTTATTATAGCCACGAATGTAGAAACCAATACGATATATACCGGATTATCAAGTCAACATCCCGGATTATTCAAGAAAGCATTGCGTATTGAAAAAGAAGAAGTACATTGGATTCGTAAAGATTTGGCTTTGGCCAATGGAGGAACGATGGAGGTGATGGCAAGAATACGCTACAGGCAACCGTTGCAAAGGGCTACTTTGCATCAGTTTGAAAACGAAATGTACGTGGACTTTAACGAACCGCAGTCGGCAATAACCGAAGGACAATTTGCCGCGTGGTATTTAGGGGATGAATTAGTTGGTTCAGGAGTTATTTCTTAGTTTAGTACTTTATTTTAGTATGATTTCAAGAAAAACCGTAGTTTCAATTGCCATTTAATTTCATTGGAAGCTATATCTTTATATCTTAGCAATATAGTTACCTATGAGAAAATTCTATTTATTCTTTTTTCTATTCATTACTACTGTGTGTTTTTCACAACAGGATGCTTGGGTATATTTTAATGCGAAGCCCAATTCTCAATTCTATGTTGATTCACCACTGAAAATGCTTTCTCAAAGAGCATTGGACAGAAGATCCAATCAAAATATTGCCTTAGATTTTAAAGATATTCCGGTAGAAGCTTCCTATGTTAATCAAGTAAAATCTACATCGGGAATTACTGTTATGGCAAAATCTAAATGGATGAATGCCATTCATGTTAGAGGAGAACAGGTGGCGATACAGTCATTAGCCCTATTTTCTTTTGTAGATAAAGTTGATTTTGCAGACAAATCGTTAAATCAAAAAGGTAAAACCGCAAAATCAATTAAGGTAAAAAAAGAGGACAAGACTAGTAAAACCAAAATTGATTACGCTTATGGATCTTCTTCAACTCAAATACGGATGCTCAATGGGCACCTGTTGCATCAGCAGAATTATACTGGATCAGGAAAAATAATTGCCGTTATGGATGCCGGATTTCCGGGTGTAAATACGACACCACCCTTTCAACGATTGCGAGAAAATAACCAAATTTTGGGTGGGTATAATTATGTTTTGAGAGATCCTGAATTTTATACCGGAGTATCACACGGAACTTCTGTGCTTTCTACAATGGGCGGTTATAAAGAAAATGCTCTTGTAGGAACGGCACCTGATGCCTCTTATTATTTATTTATTACGGAAGACGATACTTCTGAAAATCCTGTGGAAGAATCACTTTGGGTTGAAGCAACAGAAAAAGCAGATAGTTTAGGGGTCGATATTATTAATACCTCTTTGGGTTATTTTGATTTTGATAATCAGGCCTACAATCATACGTATGCCGAAATGAATGGCACAACTGCATTTATGTCTCGCGGAGCTGAAATTGCATTTAGCCGAGGAATGGTTTTAGTGACATCGGCCGGTAATTCAGGAAGTTCCTCAAATCCTCATATTGCTGTTCCGGCAGATGCTGTTTCAGTAATTGCAGTTGGTGCAGTAAATTCCTCTGAAGTAATAACTTCTTTCAGTTCAATAGGTCCTTCTTTTGACGAAAGAATAAAACCGGATGTAATGGCACAAGGACAAGCAGCAGTAGTTTCAGATGCAGCTGGAAATATTGTAACGGCAAGCGGAACTTCTTTTTCCAGTCCAATTATGGCAGGAATGGTAGCGTGTTTGTGGCAGGCATTTCCTAAAAAAACTAATAGGGAAATTAGAGAATTAGTACTCAAATCATCCGATAAATTTTCAGTACCAAATAATCAGTACGGATATGGAATCCCCGATTTTAATTTGGCGCTAAGCAATCAATTGTCCATAGCTTCTTTTTCGAAAGATGATTTTATTATTTATCCCAATCCGACAAGCGATTTTGTTTCGGTTTCTTTACCTTCAAAATTTGAAATGGGTACCGTTTTTATTTATACTCTTTTAGGCCAAAAAATTTTAGAACAAAAAGTAACTCCTCAATCCGCAACTATTTCCTTAAAAACATTGGAGAAAGGAATGTACTTTTATAAAATGGAATCCGTTGGTTTTTCTAAAACGGGAAAAATAATGAAACAATAATACAGTAGGAGCACATGAACAAAATTACAGCCCTTTTCAAAATAAAATACCCAATCATTCAAGGTGGAATGATTTGGAACAGCGGATATAAATTAGCAAGTGCCGTCAGTAATGCCGGAGGTTTAGGATTAATTGGAGCAGGCTCCATGTATCCTGAAGTTTTGAGAGAACACATTCAGAAATGTAAAAAAGCGACTTCAAAACCTTTTGGAGTAAATGTTCCTATGTTGTATCCAAACATTGAAGAAATAATGAAAATTATTGTTGAAGAAGAAGTAAAAATTGTTTTTACATCAGCAGGAAACCCTAAAACGTGGACTTCATATTTAAAAAAAAATGGCATAACGGTAGTGCATGTAGTCAGCAGTTCTGTATTTGCGTTAAAAGCACAAGATGCGGGTGTCGATGCCGTTGTTGCCGAAGGTTTTGAAGCTGGAGGACATAATGGGAGAGAAGAAACTACGACCCTTGCGTTGATCCCTATGGTTAAAGAAAAAATAAAGATTCCGTTGATTGCTGCCGGCGGAATTGCCACAGGCCATACAATGTTAGCCGTAATGGTTCTTGGTGCAGATGGCGTTCAGGTTGGAAGCAGATTTGCAGCGTCTATCGAATCATCTGCTCATGATAATTTTAAGGAAATCATCGTAAAGGTGAAGGAAGGCGATACACAATTGACTTTAAAAGAACTGGCTCCGGTACGATTGATTAAAAATAAATTCTATCAAGACGTACAGCATTTGTATGAAAGTGGTCCTACAAAAGAGGAAATTGTTTCCTTATTAGGAAGAGCTAGAGCAAAACGCGGGATGTTTGAGGGTGATGTAATTGAAGGAGAATTAGAAATTGGTCAAATAGCAGGTATTATTCACGCGATACGACCAGCGGGAGAAATTGTCCAGGAAATGATATCTGATTTTGAATTGGCAAAAAGGGAAGTGTTGAATTTCAATTTTTAAACAATGACAAAGACAAAAATATACAAGATATTGTTTTTTTTGGTCATAGGGTTGCATACTTCTTATGGACAAAGCTATACGTTTAAAACATCAGGATTTAGTGTTTTAGAAAAAAAAGAAAAAGGGGATAAGTGGTCAGATTTACAGCTGGTCAATCTCCGTGTTACTTTGGATACGGATAAAAACAGGATTGTAGTTTATTCTCAAATCATTCAATTATTTGAAATAATCGAGTATCAACCCATCGAAGAAAATGAGACTGATATTGTGTATTCATTTACCTGTAAAGACAATGAAGGCGTTGATTGTACCGTCTCAATCATAACCAGAAAAAAACAAAATAACAGGAAACAGCTCTATATCAATTATGACAATCGGATAATAGTTTATAATATTTTCAATATGTAAATAGTGAATTATCGTATTAGATTTTGTTCCTTTAAAGCTTTTCGATGTCTTTGATGAAACCATCATATTCTAAATAAAATAATTCTACAGCATTCATCTTTTCGTTGTAAAAATCAAAGATTTCATTCCAATAGTTTTTATTGCTAACTCCCACACCCAGTTTTTCAACCCAAATGCGGCTAATTGTTTTTCCGCTTTCCAGAGTGTAGTCTTTTTCAAAAATCAAATCTTTGATAAATTCCTCTTCAAGAATGTTTTTTAACGCTTCGAATTTTTCAAAATAAGCCATTCTTTTTTCGTCACTTCGATGTTCAATATCTATTAAAACTTGCGCTTTTTTATTGTCTACGTAAAATTTAAAGGAGAAATCTTTAATCTTAGTATCATATAAGACCCATTTTCTGGGATATTTTTCTGCAAATGCAATCCAGAATTCTCGCTTTAATCTTTGGGTCTCTTCTTTACTGTACATTTTAGGGGCTTTTTGATCCTGGAAAATTTGCTCAAGCACATTTTCTAAACTATATTTATATTAAATTTCAGTGTACAAAAATAGACTTTGATTATGGATTTTCAAGAATTTTTACGGTTTGTTCCTAAATTAATTAATGCTGGGCTTCCTGCATTTGACGCACATATCAAAATGGCGCCACTAGAGCGATTGGAAAGCTTGAAAAAGAGTACTATAGAGGCTGAAAATCCAAGAATAGCAGCAGTGATGATGCTTTTTTATCCTAAAAAGGACAGTGCTCATTTCGTTTTAATTGTGAGAAACTCGTATAAAGGAGTTCATTCAGCACAAATTGCATTTCCAGGAGGCAAGTATGAATTACAGGATGGGAATTATGCAATTACAGCCTTACGTGAAACACATGAAGAAGTAGGGATCCATCCAGATAAAATTGAAATTATTAAACCATTTACTCAAATTTATATTCCGCCAAGTAATTTTATGGTGTATCCTTTTTTGGGAATTAGTAAAGAAGAACTTGTATTTGTACTGGAACCTGCTGAAGTAGCCAGTATTATCGAAATACCGTTGTCAACTTTTTTAAGCGATGCAATTGTAATTGAAGCAAAATTGTCAACTTCTTATGCGAATGATATAAATGTACCGGCTTTCAAAATTGAAGAACACATTATTTGGGGAGCTACAGCGATGATGTTGAGCGAATTGAAAGATGTGTTAAAGGAAGTTTTACGCTAAAATAGTTTTGTTTAGGAATTGAAAAGAGCAATTAATTGGCTATCATGTTCAATTTTTTTCTGTGTACTTCAGTACTCAACTTCAAATATAATTTTCGTAAGTTTGTATTTAGAATTTTTAAAAAAAACACACAATTTTATGGGATTATTTAAGAGAAATCCTTTTGGTCATGTATTATTTATAAAAAAATGGTTAATTCGGATTTTTGGTGTCGTGACTCACAGACGCTATAGAGGATTCAATGAATTGCAAATTGAAGGGTCAGAAATTATCAGAAATTTACCGGACACTAACGTGCTGTTTATTTCCAATCATCAAACTTATTTTGCAGATGTAGTAGCTATGTTTCATGTTTTTAACGCAAGTTTGAGCGGACGAGAAGATACTATTAAGAATGTCTGCTATCTGTGGCAACCCAAAATGAATATTTATTATGTTGCTGCCAAAGAAACCATGCAGGCGGGATTGTTACCAAGAATTATGGCGTATGCCGGAGCAATTTCTGTAGAGCGGACTTGGCGTGCTAAAGGAGTTGATGTCCAGGAGAAAAAAGAAATTAACCCGGATGATACTGAAAACATAAAAACAGCCTTAAATGACGGATGGGTAATTACTTTTCCGCAAGGAACAACAAAATCTTTTAAACCAGTTCGTAAAGGAACGGCTCATATTATCAAACAACACAGGCCTATTGTGGTGCCTATTGTTATAGATGGTTTTCGTCGTTCATTTGATAAAAAAGGGTTTCGGATGAAAAAGAAAGGAATTCTGCAATCGTTCATTATCAAAGAGCCTTTAGATATTGATTATGATAATGATACAGTTGATGAGATAGTCAAAAAAGTAGAATTTGCTATTGAGCAGCATCCTTCGTTCCTTAAAGTTATTCCTGCTGAAGATATTAAAGAGCAAGAAGAGTTGAATAAATTTAGAAAATGGGAATATTAAAAAAAGAGGCAAAAGCCTCTTTTTTTATAAATCAATTTTCTTTAATTCTGCATAATTTCTATTCAATTTTTTTAGTAAAATTCCATAAATCAATTGATAAAACAGCCATACCATACCTACTAAAATAAGGATAAACAATAGCATAATAATACAAGTAAAAAATATTCTTACTCCATCGTCATTGGTCGTTGCAGACTTAATTTGAATTTCATAGGATAGTAAAAGTACAGCAACAAAAAACACAAGTAACAAATTATATCCTATGTAGTATCGGACTGTTTTCCGGGTATTTAAAATGCATTCCATCAGTTTTTTAGTATTCGAAGTGACTGAAATAGAACGATAATTTTTATAGAATAAGTACATGAAGAATAATGCTACACTGTAACTTAAATAATCTAATACAGTTATGAAAATTTCAATGGATTCAGATTTACTTATTTTATCATCAGGCAGCAAAAAACTTAAAGTGTTTAACACTATAAATTCAATGATGCTAATAATAAATATCCATTTCACAATCGAAGACGATTTTCTATGAATCATTTTGTAAATCTCGGTTTCGGATACTTGCGCAAAAGAATTATCATTCTTCTGCCAGTCTTTTTTTAATAAATCCAGCTCTTTCATATTCCTTACGGATTTAATATTTTTTTTAATTTCCCTTTTATTCTATTCATTTTTACCCGGGCATTTACCTCGCTAATTCCTAATGTTTCTGATATTTCCTGATAATCCTTATCTTCCAGATACATAAATATCAATGCTTTTTCAATATCATTCAGCTGGTAAACCGCTTTGTACATTAATTTTAATTGCTCCTCTTCTTCATAATCATATTCCACGTCATTCAGGAAATGTTGTCGTCCTTCAAATTCTATGGTGTTTATGGATCGTTTTGTTTTTCGGTATAAAGTAATTGCTGTATTTAAAGCAACTCGATACGCCCAAGTAGAAAATTTGCTGTCACCTCTGAATTTTGGAAAAGCCTTCCATAACTGAATCGTAATTTCCTGAAACAAATCCTTGTGTGCATCATCGCCATTAGTATACAACCTACAAATCTTGTGGATTATATTCTGATTTTCTTGCAACTGCATTACAAAAGAATGTTCTAAATTATCACTCATATATACGTTAGTAAGTCAATAGTGGTTTTTGTTACAAAGTAGTGCTTTTTTTTTGAAGCACAACAGTGTTCCTTTTTTGATACTATTCGTTTTGCAGTGCTTTTGCGTCATTTATCTTCTAAAAGTATGGAGAGAATATATTGATAGGTACTCCTTATATATAAGGTATCGTGCAAATAGTTCTTTTTGATGATGTTTACCGAAATGATTTAGCATGATTTCTGTTTGAAAAGAAAGAGTTAAACCGGATTTTTTGTTCGAATGCTAGTTAGGGATGCTATCTTGAATACGCAAAGTGAATTGCTGAGTGCAATAAAGCATGAATTTTTAAAGATTTAATAAACAGGAAAGGCAATTTTACACTAGTTAAGGCTGCAGAACCCCTAAAATTTGTAGATAAAGTCATCCTTTCTTTTGAATCTAGATGTGGAGAAGAAAAAACTTTGATCTTCAAAAAACGAGATATCAGCTAGTTAAAGAAAAAGTTAAGAAAAGGATAAAAAAAAGGGATT
>NZ_RYDP01000021.1:0-29384 GCF_003970395.1 Flavobacterium sp. GSP27
TGCATAATCATATTTTACTTTTTTTTCCATAAAAAATGCCCCAAATAGTGTCTAACTTTTTGGGGCATGTCCAAAAAGCGGCTTTTATTTATTACAAATTTTGGGGATTAAAATTTCAACTGATAGACTTCATCCAAATCTTTTTCGGAACTGATATTCACCTCTAAATCCGTTACAAAACCGGAATTAAGACCATAAGCCCATCCGTGTAAGGTTAAGTCCTGACCATTTCGCCATGCTGCCTGAACAATTGAAGTTTTAGCCAAATCAAAAACTTGTTCTTTAACATTCAATTCTACAAAAGTGTTAAATCGCTCTGTTTCATCTAAAATAGAATCTAAGTAGGCACTGTGCAAACGATAGACATCTTTTATGTGACGAATCCAGTTGTCAATGATACCAATAGAATCATTACCCATAGCTGCTTTGACACCGCCGCAACCATAATGTCCGCATACCAGTACATGTTTTACTTTCAATACATTTACTGCGTAATCCAGTACACTCAACATATTCATATCTGAATGAACCACCATATTAGCAATATTTCTATGAACAAAAACTTCGCCTGGTTTAGCTCCTATAATTTCATTTGCAGGAACCCTGCTGTCAGAACAGCCTATCCATAATAAGGGTGGTGTTTGCCCTTTGGCCAGGTCTTCAAAATAATTAGGATCAGAAGCCAAAGATGTTTCTACCCATTTTTCATTATTTTCCAGTATTTTTTTATAAAAATCACTCATAATCGTTGTGTACTTATTTTGTTTATATCCTTACTTAGTGACAAATTAATGCTTTGTAAAGGACTCATTTTTAAATTTATTAGTGCGAAATTAATTTTTATTTTTAGTGAATTCTTCGTCAGGCACCTCTCGTTTAACCATTACCCTTTTTGCTGCATCATAATAATGCTCAATAGTTACATGGTTTTTGGTTTCTTGAGTATTTTCTAAATCATAGGCTTTTTTAAATCCTTTGAGTTTGACTTTTATATTATGATCTATAGCTCTTGTTGTTTTGAATTCATATATCAAATCTAAAATGTCATGCGCTATATACACGGTGTCTTTGGCATCAATTATCACTTTAGAATTTTCAGGAATCTCGTTTAAAGTATATTTGATGGCTGCTTTGTTCAAAAAAGAAACTTCTTGCGCCAAATCAATGTGGATAACATCACCATCTTCATATTCTTCTTTTCTAAAACTGTAAGCTCTTTTCAGGTTTCCTTTTAAAACAAAAATAATACTGATGACAATTCCTAATGCCACCCCTTTTAATAAATCCGTAAAAACAACTGCTAATAGAGTCGCAATAAAAGGAACAAATTGATATTTCCCTTTTTCCAAAAAATGTTTGAAAGTGGCTGGTTTAGCTAACTTGTAACCAACCAAAATTAAAATTGCGGCTAATGTAGCCAATGGAATTTTATTCAGGATAACAGGAATTACAAGTACACTCACTAATAATAGTACCCCATGAATTATAGTAGACATCTTTGATTTAGCACCTGAATTAGAATTTGCTGAGGTACGCACAATTACCGAGGTCAAGGGAAGACCTCCTAGAAGTGAGCTTATCACATTTCCAACACCTTGTGCTTTCAATTCCATATTAGTGTGCGTATAACGTCTTTGAATATCCATTCGGTCTGCTGCTTCAATACTCAATAACGTTTCTATCGAAGCGACTATTGCAATAGTAAAGGCTACTATCCAAACTTTTGGATTCGAAATCCCAGAAAAATTGGGAGTAACTATAATCGTCTTAAATTCCTCCAGACTGGTAGGAACCGGTAAAGAAACTAAATGCTCGTTAGTAATAGCCCACGGACTTCCTGTTCTGATGAAAATCTCATTCAAAACAACACCTAAAACTACAGCAACCAATGCACCAGGAACTAATTTTAAATCTTTCAAAAAAGGGACTTTATTCCAGGAAATCAATACCGTTACAGAGATTAAAGTGATAATTATAGATCCAACCTGAATATAATCAAAAATATTTAATAAGGTTGAAAATGTATTACCTCCGTCCTTTTGCATAAAAGCTAAATCGCCTTCAAAATCGCTATCGTATCCAAAGGCATGAGGCAATTGTTTTAAAATAATTATAATTCCAATACCGGCCAGCATTCCTTCGATGACATTTGTTGGAAAATAATTAGATATACTTCCTGCTTTAAGAAATCCTAGAACTAATTGTATTAGACCTGCTATAAAAACAGCCGTCAAAAAAACATCAAATGCACCTAAATCCGTTATTGCGGTAAGAACAATTGCGGTAAGACCTGCTGCAGGGCCTGAAACACTGATGTGTGATGTACTTAAATACCCAACGACAATTCCTCCAACAATTCCTGAAATAATTCCTGAAAATAATGGAGCACCCGAAGCCATTGCAATACCCAAACACAAGGGCAAAGCTACTAAAAAAACCACTAATCCTGATGCAAAATCAGATTTAAGGGTAGCAAAAAGATTAATTTTTCTTGTCATAATACCAAACTAAAGATTGAATACAAAGAGCTGTTTTCACGTTGAAAGTATGTGAAAATTGATTTAAGAAACACTAAAACCAACACTGTCTTAAACTTGGTTGGGTGGTAGTATAAATATAGAAGAGGTAATATTATCATGCTTTGATAAATTTTCAGAAAGAATAGCACTAGAAGATAATTTTGTTGCAATAATTATTTCCAAAGAAGATTCAGAACTAAATAATACTTTAATTTCTTTGTGAACGTGTTCCTCTTCAGAAAAACTATAGAAAACAGAGATATCTGAACTTTTCTCAATCACCGCAACAATAGTTGGGGTGACAAGGAAAGCTAAAAATAGAATTAAAAATATTTTAGATATCATTTTCATTGTCGCAAAAATAGAATTTAGTTTATAATAAAAGTAACAGTTTTTATTTATTTTAAAAAAAATAAAATTCAAAAAAAAACCAGATAAAAATGCATCATTTTTATCTGGTTTTTTTTTGAATTTTAAGTGTTACAAACTTTCTTCAAGCCAGGCCTGCATCATCCAGATTGTCTTTTCTTGTTCTGAAATGAAATCACTCATCATCGCATTTGTACCTTCATCATTGATTTGTGCCGATTTGTCAAGAATTACTCTTTCAATCTTTAATAAATGAGATAGTGATGTAACAATTAAATGTACTGCTTTTTCATCATTTGAAATATTTTTACCAACTACTAATTGATTGTTTTTTATATAGTCTTCAAACGTATGGAGCGGCGTTCCACCAACAGTGAGAACTCTTTCAGCAATTAAATCAATTTTTATTTGAGAATCCGTGTATAATTGCTCAAATTTTACATGCAAATCAAAAAAACGCTTTCCTCTAATATTCCAATGAATTCCTCTTAAATTTTGATAATATACTTGAAAATTAGCTAACAAAACATTTAGTTCAGTTGCTATTAATTCTGACTCTTTTACCGGTAAACCTAAAATATTTGTTTTCATTTTAATGTTGTTTTATATTTATTTCCGTTATATGACAAATTTAGTGTAAGATTAACGAAAAACACTATAATAAAAAGTTATTGTTTTATTAAATTTGTATCAGATATAATTATAACCATGACAATTACTCAATTAAAATACGTACTTGCAGTAGCTGAACACAAGAATTTCACTCTTGCTGCAGAAAAATGTTTTGTTACTCAACCTACACTGAGTATGCAAATTCAAAAAATAGAAGAAGAATTAAGTATTCAAATATTTGACCGTACCAAAAAACCAATCCAGCTCACTGATATCGGGTATAAAATTGTAAACCAGGCAAAAAATATAGTCAATGAAGCTGATAGAATACAAGATATTGTTGAACAACAAAAAGGTTTTATAGGCGGTGAATTTAGATTAGGCATCATTCCAACAATCATGCCTACTTTATTGCCAATGTTTCTAAATAATTTTATAAAAAAATATCCAAAAGTAAAACTTATTATTGAAGAGTTAAATACCGAAGAAATTATTATTAAACTCAATAATGGACACCTGGACGCTGCAATTGCCGCAACTCCTTTGATGGAAGAAAAAATTAAAGAAATAGTCTTGTATTTCGAACCTTTTGTTGCGTACATCCCTGAAAACCACCATAATTTTCAAAAAGAAGAAATAGAAGTTTCAGATTTAAACTTGGATGAAATTTTATTATTACAAGACGGACATTGTTTTAGAGAAGGAATTTTAAACTTATGCAAGAGTACTGGTAAAAATGAAATCAACCATTTTCAAATACAAAGTGGCAGTTTTGAAACCTTGATAAAACTAGCTGATGAAGGTCTGGGAACAACGCTGCTTCCTTATTTGCATACCTTAGATTTAAAAGAAAAAGACAAGCTAAAACTTCGTCATTTTAAAGAACCTAAGCCTGCAAGAGAAGTCAGTTTGATTTTTCCTAAAAGCGAATTAAAAATTCAAATAATAGATGCACTTCGAAATACCATAACAGGAGTTGTAAAAGGAGCAATTGTTTTTCAAAATGTTCAGATAATAAGTCCCATCGCAAAAAAATAAAAAAAGGAACCGTTTATGGTTCCTTTTTTACTATGAATTTACTATTAGTAAACAGTGCTTTAGTTCCGGTTTACCAATAGTGAAATTTAATAACCACTCCCGTAATTGATCCATTTCATAGGGCAATAATGTCTTAATAGCTTTTTCTAATTCTTTGCTAAAAAGCATAACATCAAAGCTTACTCTTTCTAAAACTGATTTAGTATAATCATACATGATTTTCGACATAATTAATGAAGATTTTAGGTTAGATTTTAATTGAAAGTGATGTAAAAATACATTTTTTACAACTAGAACATAGTTATTTAACGTAGTTTTTAGTTTTTTTATTTTTCGTACTACTTTTGATCAAAAATATAATATATTATTGATAATAAGCTACTTAACAAACATTTATTTTTTAGTAGCTCTGAACATTTCTCTTTTTCCTGGTGGTCCGGCTAATTTTTCAACCGTAAAACCTACTTCTAACATGCTCCTTTTTACAACTCCTCTGGCTGCATAAGTCACTAAAACTCCATTACTTTTCAGTGCTGTATGCATTCTTTTAAAAATATCCGTACTCCATAATTCAGGCTGCACTCTGTAACCAAAAGCATCAAAGTAAATCAAATCAAATGTGTTATTGTCGTCAATTACTTCAAAAAACTGCTTTCTTTTAGTCAACAAAAAATCATTACTAAGCGCTATTTTCTCTCCCCAGACACTTTGATGCATTGCTATAAAAATGTCACTTTCTTGAGCAGCATTCAACTCTGTAACATAATTCATACATAAAACTTCGTCAGGAGATATAGGATATGCCTCTACGCCAACATAATCGATAGACTGATTCATTTTTTTTGCTTCTAATAAGGTAATAAAAGCATTCAATCCGGTACCAAAACCAATTTCTAAAATAGAAACCGCTTTATTTTGAAATAAGGAAAGTCCGTTTTTAATAAAGACATGTTGCGCTTCCTGAATGGCTCCATGTTTAGAATGATAACACTCATCCCATTCCTCTATTCGTATGGTTGTGGAACCATCAAGTGTTTGTATTATTTCTCTTTTCAAAATTATTATTTGAGGTTATTTGAAGTTTTATAATTATATGAGCAGTCCAAATTTAATCAAAACTAAAATGATTGTCCTAAATAAAGTACATTTATTATGCAAATCCCATAAAATTGATGCTGATTTTTTCTGTTTTTTCAAAAATAAATAAATCGTACGTAAAGGCTATAATTAATGGTGTTTTGTCAAGTATTTTAGTGATTTTTATTTAATTTTGCAATTATTAAAGTTCTTTTTGCATAATCAAGATTTTAATACCCAATTGTAGTAACATATAAAAATAAACAATACATTATCATGAGTACAACTCAAACTAGCAAAATTGAAATAATTAAAGCACCCACTTCAAAAATAAATGAAGTTGATTTTAAAAGTTTAAGCTTTGGATCTGTTTTTTCAGATCATTTATTTGAATGTGATTTTAAAAATGGGGAATGGCAACAACCAGTCATTAAGCCTTACGCACCTTTTTTGTTAGATCCATCGTCAAGAGTTTTTCATTATGGTCAAGCTATTTTTGAAGGTATGAAAGCGTACAAAGATGAGAACAATGACGTTTGGCTTTTTAGACCCGATCAAAACTACAGCCGTTTCAACACCTCTGCTGTTAGGATGGCTATGCCGGAAGTTCCAGAAGATATATTCCTGAATGGTTTAAATCAATTGCTGCAATTAGACGAAGCATGGATAAAAAAAGGAAAAGGAAATGCCTTATATATCAGACCCTTTATGATTGCAACAGGTACCGGAGTAATTGCAAACCCATCAAATGAATATAAGTTCATGATTATTTTATCGCCTGTTTCCTCTTATTATTCAGGTGATGTAAAAGTAATAATTGCGGAGCATTACAGCAGGGCGGCTAATGGTGGAATAGGAGCTGCAAAAGCAGCCGGAAATTATGCAGCCCAATTTTATCCAACTAATTTAGCAAATAAAGAAGGCTTTCAACAAATAATCTGGACTGATGATGCCACACACACAAAATTAGAAGAAGCCGGTACTATGAATGTGTTTTTTAGAATAAATGACACATTATTAACGGCTCCTGTAAGTGAAAGAATACTTGATGGTGTTACTCGAAAAACACTGATTGATTTAGCAAAGAGTGAAGGTATAAATGTAGAAATTCGTTCAGTTTTAGTATCTGAACTTGTTGAGGCATTTAAAAACGAAACTTTAAAAGAAATTTTTGGTGCAGGAACAGCTGCTGTGGTAAGTCCCATTTCAGGATTCTCCTATCAGGATGTGTATCATGAATTACCAAAAATTGAAAACACAATGGCTTTGCAACTGAAAACTAAATTAGAAAATATCCAAAATAAATTAGATGCGGATCCTTTTGGCTGGACTGTTAAAGTATAATTCAAAGATTTAAAAATTAAAAAAAAGCGATTTTCAGTGTGAAAATCGCTTTTTTATATCATACACATCATCAAAGAATTTCTGAAATTTCTACCTCTATTTACCAATTATTTTAGAGAAATCAGGCTTGAAATAATTTGGCCCTTTCATGACCTTACCATCTTCACGGTAAATAGGCTCCCCATCCTGACCCAACTTACTCATATTACTACGTTGAATTTCATCAAAAACGGCTTCTATTTTGTCTTGCAGTCCATGCTCAATAATCGTTCCGCATAAAATGTACATCATATCGCCTAATGCATCGGCAATTTCTATTAAATCATTATTCTGAACAGCCTCTAAATATTCTTCATTCTCTTCTTTCATCAAATTGAAACGAAGGATATGTTTGGTTTCAGCTAAGCCGGCTATTGGAGTTTCGCTATGCCCAATTTTGAAAGCGGTATGGAATTCTTTGACGGCATTAATTTGTTTTTGCATAATTTAAATTTTATTAAATGAAAATACAAATTAGCAAACTATTATTAAACAAATAGCTAAATTTGTCAAAAATAATATAAAGTATGTTTAGTCAGGGACAATTCATTTTTGCCGGCTTTTTTTTTGTTGCATTCAGTATTGCAATGATTTATGCCTACCGAAAAGATTTAGCGTTACACCGAAAATTTTATAAAGGAAATTATAAAATTTTAATTGGGTTTGGAGTTTTTATTGGCATTTTATTTTTGATAAAAGTCTTTTTCAAACGTTAGTTTTTTTTAAATGTCTTCTGAAAAGAGGACTTTTTTTAATTTGTTCTTTTCTTATTTTAAAAACAAATCCTAATTGCTAATTAGTGCAAGGTGCCAAATAGTGCTACCTGAACATGTCCCCTATAAATTTTATTCTAGAACTCCTTCTCCTAAAGTATTCCTTTCGTAAAACAACTATTCAATTAAAATATTTAAGTCGCGTTTTTTTATTTAACACTTTTGGCGACTTGTAAATTAAATTTTTAACTTTACAAAAATTAATACAATTAGATATCATGAGGATTATAAAATATTTATTTCTTTTGTTGCTGCTTAGTTTAGTGGCTTTATCCATTTTTGTAGCTACACAAAAAGGGGAATTCGCTGTACAAAGAAGTCATGTTATTAATTCTCCTAAATCAACGGTATTTAATTTTGTTAATGATTATAAAAATTGGCAGGATTTTGGTGCCTGGATCGTTGAAGATCCTGAAATTATAATCACCTATCCTAAAAACACTGTAGGAAAGGGAGCTTCCTTCACTTGGGAAGGAAAAGAAGTCAAAGGGGATATGCAAACGGTTTTTGTAAAAGAAAATGAAAGTATTT
Organism: Flavobacterium sp. GSP27; assembly: GCF_003970395.1. Lineage (NCBI taxonomy): Bacteria > Pseudomonadati > Bacteroidota > Flavobacteriia > Flavobacteriales > Flavobacteriaceae > Flavobacterium > Flavobacterium sp. GSP27. The sequence continues at coordinate 8,303 of NZ_RYDP01000021.1, forward strand.
CTCAAAAAATAAATTACAACGGAGGGGTATCATCCGTTTTCTTGAGTTTAAAAGACACGGTTGGCGGAACAAAGGTCACCTGGAAAACCACCGGAAAAATGAGTTTCGTTATGAAGATCACTGCTGCTTTAAACGGCGGTATCGATACAGTTATAGGTGCCATGCAGGAAAAAAGCTTGGCTAATCTAGACAAAACACTAGTTTACGAGATAAATACCCATCAAATAAAGGTAAAAGGTGTGGTAAAAAAACTAGCAACTTTTTATTTGCACCAAACTTTTACAAGCAAAATTTCAAATATCACTAAAAATGCCCGAATCGTTTTTCCAAAAATCATTCTTTTTTGTGAACAAAACAATATAGAATTGAATGGAAAGCCTTTTATTATTTATCACACTTACGATCCAGTAAATGGATTGAGTAGATTGTCTTTTTGTATCCCTATAAAAAATCAAATTTTAACCAGTTCAGGCAGTGATATTTTATCCGGTAAACTCGAACCTTTCGAAGCCTTGAAAACAACCTTAACCGGTGATTATTCACACATAAAAAAAGCGCTAGATAAAACAACAGCGTACAGCAATGCTAACAAAATAAGTATTGACACTAAATTTTCACACCTAGAGAACTATACCATCGGCAAAGCGGAAATAAAAAATCCATCAAAGTGGATTACTGACATTTACTTTCCAATAAAACCAAAAGTAATTCCTGCTAAAGTCTTTGCTCCAGCAGCAATCAATAAACCTCCAGCGGTAAAAACACCGGAACCTGCACAAAAAAAGGAAGAAGAACAATCTGAATTTTAATATTATCTTTCCACCGAATTAAACCTTTTTGATAAAGAGTATTCTAAATTCATAAATAAAAAATTTGCAAGACGAACAGGAATATATAAATAACTTGTTGAACTCTAAAACACAAAATCAAGCGTTTCAGCAGTTGTTACAAGAGTATCAAAGACCGTTATACAATCACATTCGTAACATTGTTTTAAATCACGATGATGCGGATGATATCTTGCAAAATACTTTTATCAAAATATTTCAAAATTTAAAAAATTTTAAAGGAGACAGTAAACTCTTCTCTTGGATGTATCGTATTGCTACTAATGAAGCATTGACTTTTTTGAAACAAAAATCAAAAATCAATACGGTATCGTCTGAAATTTTACAAAGTAAAACTATTGATAATCTCGAAGCTGATGTGTTTTTTGATGGAAACGAAATTCAACTAAAATTACAAAAAGCAATTGCTTTATTACCTGAAAAACAACAGTTAGTTTTTAAAATGAAATATTTTGAAGAACTAAAATACGAGGAAATATCTCTTATTTTAGGCACCTCAGTTGGAGGATTAAAAGCTTCCTATCACCTTGCTGTAAAAAAAATAGAAGCATTTGTATCTACTAATTAAACCTTTTTGCAATACCACTGTCTAATGAATAGTATGAAAACATTTAAATTAGAAAACGAGCCCAAAATTGAGACTGGATTTAAGATCCCTGACCATTATTTTGAAAATTTTTCAGCAAAAATGATGAAGCAATTACCCATAGAGGAGCCAAAAGTAATTTCTATTTTTCAAAAAAGAAAAAACAGGATTCTAATGGTTGCAGCAATTTTAGTAATAGCCCTGATGACTCCTGTTTTAAGCCCGTCAGCAAGCAACCCTAACGAAATAGACACACTCACTCTGGAAAATTATTTAACCTATCAATCGAGTGTAAACCCTTATGATTTAATAAGTGAATTAGAAACCGAAGATATCAATAATATTAAAGCAGACAATGAAGTTTTAGAAGATGAAGCTATAGAGGATCATTTATCCGAAAATGCTAATCTGGAGCATCTTCTTTTAGAATAAAAAACGCGTTCACCGATTACAATAAATAAAACAAAAATGAAATATAAAAAAATATTCCCAATACTGTTGCTACTTCTTTCCTTTAATTTTTATGGTCAACATGAAAACATGAAAGAGAAAAAAGAACAAATTAAAGCTTTGAAAGTAGCCTTTTTGACGACTGAGTTAAACTTGACCACTAGTGAAGCCGAAAAATTCTGGCCTATTTACAACCTGTTTGATGACAAACAATTTGAATTAAGACATCAGAAAATGAAAAGTTTCATGAGAAGAATGAATGATGGATCTTTAGATCAAATCACGGAGAAAGAATCCAATTCATTTTTAGTTCAAATAGAAGAAACCGAAGAAGAATTGTTTTTTTTACGGAAGAAATTTGTTCAAAATTTGAGAGAAATATTACCATCTGTAAAAATTTTAAAACTTAAAAAAGCAGAGGAAGACTTCAATAGAAAGCTGTTGCAACAATACCGCAACAAAGCGCATAAAAAATAACATCTTTTTTTATTAGTTCGATAAAACATCCTAAACACAAGTAAAAACTTGAGCTTAGGATGTTTTTGTTATTTAAAATTGATCCGAATCATTTTATTTTTCCCTGCAGCAACAGCCGTTTTTTTATCTATGAACCGGAGCGTATTAAGACTTTTATCCTTTGCTATTTGTTGCCATGATTCACCACCATCCGAGGAGTAATAAACCCCTGAAGTCCCCACAGTAACGAGTTTCTTACCATTGCTTTCAGGAATATATTGCACACAGGAAGCATACCCAAATCCTTGATTCTCAGCAATAAGCCCCCATGTTTTCCCACCATCCGCAGTACGGGCTTTATTGGAAAAATTCTGGTTTTGATCTTCATAATCCCCTCCTGCTACAAAACCGATTTTTGCATCATAAAAATCGGCAGTAAAAATTCCGGTCATTGCCTTTCCTTGTGCCATTGGAGTTTCAAAAACGGTCCAACACTTTCCTTTATCAGGGGAATAAAAAACCCTTGATTTTTTTCCACCAGAAACAATCCATGTATTATTCCCTTTAATTACAATATTAGTATTGCTTGCCGCAAAAGCAGCTTCGCCTTGCATCACTTTTGGTAATTTATCGCACGGAATTTTATTCCATGATCGGCCTCCATCACGCGTTGTAATAATATTAAGACAATCAGCGATTGGATCTCCCATAGCAATACCTTCTGTATCGTCCCAAAATTGCATACTATCATAAAAGACCTTCTCATGGCTTTCCTGATATACTATTTGTGAATCCTTTTCCTCTTTTGAAATTTGATACAACACTGCAGGATTTGCCACATTGAGAATAAAAATATGATTGGCTGTTTGAGCGATACTCCTAAAATCAAGTATCAAAGAATCCTTGGTGATTTTGTGCTCTATTTTTTGATTGGTATCTAAATTATATAACCCGTATCTACCTTTATCAGCAGCATACCAGATTTTGTTTTTATCAATTTGAATCGCTCTGATACTTATTTGATCTTGAAATAAGGTATCAATTTCAACGGACTGAAAACTAACGTTATGTAACTTTTCCGATTTATAAACACTTGTTTTACAGGATACAAATCCATTTAAAACCAACAGCACTAAAAAAATATTTTTCATTTTTGTACATTTTAAGGCTAATTTACAATTAATAATATAAATACAAATAGCACCCAAATTATATTGGCACAGTAATTGGATATTGAAAAAAAGGAAAAACTTAATCCAATTAATTATGAAAACGAAACTATTACTATTGAGTCTGTTGACCGCTGTTTTCGCAACACAAATACAGGCACAAAACAGAACATACGTAAATGCTGTGAATGCCGAAATCAGTGATAATCTTGATCTGAGAGCTGTTGCTGATATCTTTGGTGATTCTAGAGACCTGCAGGATTTTGAAAGACGCCTTAATGATCCTGAGCTGCAAATATCAAATTTAGATTTGAATAATGATAATGAAGTTGACTATTTACGGATTATTGAAACGGTAGAAAACAGAACCCATCTCATCATCGTTCAGTCAGTGATTGATGAAGATATCTACCAAGATGTTGCAACAATTGATGTTGAGAAAGACAGAAACAATAAAATTCATGTACAAATAGTTGGTAATGAATTTATGTATGGACAAAATTACATTTATGAGCCAGTTTATTACAGTACTCCAGTAATTTATGCATCCTTCTGGTCTACTAATTACCGCCCTTACTATTCCACTTGGAATTGGAATTATTATCCGTCCTATTATTATGCTTGGAATCCATTTCCCGTTTTTAGATACATAAATAACATAAACATTAATTTGAATATCAACAACAATTATAACTATGTCAATAACCGTAGAAGTAATCGTGCAGTAGTTTTACACAATTCAAGACGTTCAAACGGATATGAAAGACAACATCCAAATGCGTCTTTTTCCAGAAGAAATAGTACTGTAAATAACCGCCATGAATTAGATCAAAGAAGAGTATCCAGAAATAAAACCGGTTATTCTAATAGAAGAGCAATAGTGCAAAGAGAATATTCTCAAAACAGAACAAGTCCTTCCAGACAAGCAGCACCGCAAAGAGCTCAATCATCCAGAGAATATTCTCAAAACAGAACAAGTCCTTCAAGACAAGCAGCACCGCAAAGAGCTGAATCATCCAGAGAATATTCTCAAAACAGAACAAGTCCTTCAAGACAACCAGCACCGCAAAGAGCTGAATCATCCAGAGAATATTCTCAAAACAGAACAAGTCCTTCCAGACAAGCAGCACCGCAAAGAGCTGAATCATCCAGAGAATATTCTCAAAACAGAACAAGTCCTTCCAGGCAAGCAGCACCGCAAAGAGCGGAATCTCAAAACAGAGGCAACACATCAAGAGCATCAGGTCCTCAGAGAACGGAATCTCAAAGAGGCAATTCTTCTTCAAAAAATGAAAATAGAAGCTCCTAAAAATCTTAAATACAAAAAAAGAAACACGGCTCCCTAAACCGTGTTTCTTTTTTATCGGATAAAAAGCGCTAATTTATTTTAAAAGTGTAAATTTGAAAAGTTTTTTAAAAATTACACATGAGCGTATCGCACAAAGACCTGCACAGTAAATGGACATTAGGAGGTTTATTAATTTCATTAGGAATAATTTACGGTGACATAGGAACTTCACCATTGTATGTAATGAAAGCCATACTTGGCACCCACATTATTAATTCGGATATTGTCTTAGGTGGAATATCGTGTGTTTTTTGGACCCTTACACTGCAAACCACAATCAAATACGTACTAATCACGTTAAGCGCTGATAATCATGGCGAAGGCGGAATTTTTGCTTTATATGCTTTGGTCAAAAAAACAAAAATTCAGTGGTTGATTGTCCCGGCTATAATCGGAGGAAGTGCTTTATTAGCTGACGGAATCATAACGCCACCCATCTCCGTATCTTCAGCAGTTGAAGGAATAAGAACGTACTATCCAGAAATCAATACCATTCCAATTGTAATAAGTATTCTTTTTGTACTTTTTTCTATCCAGCAATTCGGCACCAAGTTAGTCGGTAAATTTTTTGCTCCAATGATGCTTATTTGGTTTGGGATGCTAGCGATACTTGGAATCGCACAAATTTCACAACACACCGAAGTTTTAAAAGCAATCAATCCTTACTACGCCTATCATTTATTGACCATCCATCCAGAAGGTTTTTTTGTTTTAGGTTTTGTATTTCTGTGTACAACAGGAGCTGAAGCATTATACTCAGACATGGGACATTGCGGACGAAAAAACATCCGAATTAGCTGGATTTTCGTAAAAACTGCATTAGTGTTGAATTATTTTGGACAAGCCGCCTATTTAATTCGCCACGAAGGAGAGACATTACAAACTTTAGGAGGAAAAAATGGAAACCCATTCTATCTCATCATGCCGGACTGGTTTCAGCCTATAGGAATTATAATTGCTACTCTAGCAGCTGTTATTGCCTCACAAGCCTTAATCAGCGGGTCATTTACATTGATAAATGAAGCAATGCGATTGAATTTTTGGCCAAAAGTAAAAATAAAATATCCTACAGAATTAAAAGGACAATTATACATTCCGTCTACAAACTGGTTATTATTTATTGGTTGCGTTGGAATTGTACTCCACTTTGAAGAATCCAGTAATATGGAGCATGCTTATGGACTGGCGATCATTTTGTGTATGATAATGACCACTATTTTACTGAATTTTTACCTGATAATGAAAAGAGTGAAATTATATTTTATAGTTCCATTGATTACTATTTATCTAATAATCGAATTTAGTTTCCTCGCAGCTAATGTTACGAAGTTTGCTGAAGGTGGCTATGTAACGCTTTTTATAGCAATCACTTTAATAGGTATAATGACTATTTGGTACCTGGCCAAAAAAATTAACAAAAGTTACACCAAAATTGTTAAAATTGAGGACTACAAAAAAGTACTAGTGGAGTTAAGTGCTGATTTATCCATTCCTAAATACGCAACACATTTAGTATATATGACTAATGCCGGTAGAATTGACGAGATCGAAGAAAAAGTAATGTATTCCATCTTACAAAAAAGACCCAAAAGAGCTGATATTTATTGGTTTGTTCACGTGAATATATTGACTGAACCTTATAAAACCGAATATAAAGTAACTGAAATTGTCAAAGATGATTTGTATCGTGTAGACTTTAATCTTGGTTTTAGAGAACCTACAAAAATAAATCTGATGTTTAGAGAGGTAATCCGGGATATGGTGCAAAAAGGAGAAGTAGATATAACCAGCCGCTACGAATCTTTGAATAAAAATAATATCATAGGTGATTTCAAATTTGTATTATCCGAAAAATTCCTTTCCAATGACAGTGATTTACGTTGGCACGAAAAAATAATTATGAACTCCTATTTCTTCATTAAAAAATTAAGTTTATCTGAAGAAAGAGCCTTTGGTTTGGATAGCAGTTCCGTAAAAGTGGAACAATTTCCAATGGTGCTCCATGCTCCTGAGAACATTGGACTGACAAGAGTAAAATAATTCTTTCTGTTTTTTTAATCCTCCAAGAAACACTGTAATAATACAGTGTTTTTTTATGTCGAAAAATTTAAAAACAACATTCATTATTTAAAATATAACATTCAATCAATTAATAGTACCTTTGCACCTCAATTATTTAAAATGAGATTACACAGAAATTTAGTTTACACAACAATAGACGCTTTGAACGCCATTTTTAACGAAGGAGAATATGCGGATAAAGTAGTTGCCCGATCTTTAAAAAAAGACAAACGTTGGGGAAGTTCTGATAGAAAGTTTGTTGCCGAAACCATCTACGAAATTGTGCGTTGGAAAAGATTATACGCAGAAATAGCCGAAGTAAAAGAGCCCTTTGACAGAGACAATCTTTGGAGAATGTTTTCTGTTTGGGCTGTATTAAGAGGTTATCCTATTCCGGATTGGCGCCAGCTGGAAGGCACTCCAGAACGAAAAATAAAAGGACGTTTTGACGAACTTTCAAAAGTGAGAGCTTTAAAAGAATCTATTCCGGACTGGATGGACGAATTAGGAGTTAAGGAACTAGGCGAAAAAGTTTGGGCAACTGAAATTACAGCTCAAAACCAGCCTGCTAAAGTAATCTTAAGGGTAAATACGCTAAAGACAACCAAAGAAGCGCTGCGTGCTATTTTGATGGATTTAAACATTGAAACAGAAACGTTAAAAAATCAACCAGATGCTTTGGTTTTAAAAGAAAGAGCCAATGTTTTCTTGACTGATGCTTTCAAACAAGGTTTCTTTGAAGTTCAGGATGCCAACTCCCAATTAGTGGCTGCTTTTCTTGATGTAAAACCAGGAATGCGTATTGTGGATACCTGCGCAGGTGCTGGTGGGAAAACGTTGCACATTGCTTCTTTGATGGAAAATAAAGGACAATTAATTGCTATGGATTTGTATGAAAGCAAATTAAAGCAATTAAAAATCAGAGCCAAAAGAGACGGCGCTTTCAATATTGAATACCGAATTATTGACTCTACAAAAATCATCAAAAAATTACACGAAAAAGCAGACCGTGTTTTGATTGACGCACCCTGTAGTGGTTTAGGCGTTCTGAAAAGAAATCCGGACGCTAAATGGAAATTGAAACCGGAATTCATCGACAACATCCGTAAGGTACAATCGGAAGTTTTAGAAAGCTATTCTAAAATTGTAAAACCCGGCGGAAAATTAGTGTATGCTACTTGTTCTATACTACCCTCCGAAAATCAAGATCAAATTGCTCGTTTCCTGACAACTGACATTGGAAAACAATTCAATTTTATTAAAGACCAAAAAATATTGGCTTCAGAGTCAGGTTTTGATGGATTTTATATGGCTTTATTAGAACGTAAAGAAAGCTCAGAACAGAAAGAAAAAAGAGTACAAAAAGAAATAATATAGTATCTAGATTTAAGATTCTAGAATTCAAAAAAAAATCCTCGAATAAATCGAGGATTTTTTTATGTGTTATCTGTTTTGTTTATTCTATTCTCTTTTAATATCCCTAATCATTCATTGAGATTAAAAACTCTTCATTATTCTTGGTTTTCTTGAAACGATCATTGATAAAATCCATCGCCTCTACTGGGTTCATATCCGAAAGGTATTTTCTCATGATCCACATTCTTTGCAATGTTTTTTGATCTAATAACATATCGTCACGTCTTGTACTAGAAGAAGTCAAATCGATAGCTGGGAAAATACGTTTATTAGCAATTTTTCTATCTAATTGCAATTCCATATTACCAGTACCTTTAAATTCTTCAAAAATAACTTCGTCCATTTTCGAGCCGGTTTCAGTCAATGCAGTAGCAATGATACTCAACGAACCCCCATTTTCTACATTACGGGCAGCTCCAAAGAAACGTTTTGGTTTTTGCAATGCATTTGCATCCACACCACCACTTAACACCTTACCTGAAGCAGGCTGAACCGTATTATACGCTCTGGCCAAACGTGTAATGGAATCCAATAGAATCACTACATCGTGACCACATTCAACCAATCTTTTTGCTTTCTCAAGAACGATATTCGCAATTTTAACATGCTCTTGTGGTTCTCTGTCAAAAGTAGAAGCAATTACTTCACCACGCACACTACGTTGCATATCCGTAACCTCTTCCGGGCGTTCATCGATCAATAAAACAATCAAATATACTTCAGGATGATTGGCCGCAATAGCATTGGCAATTTCCTTCAACAACATGGTTTTACCTGTTTTTGGCTGCGCCACAATCATTCCGCGTTGTCCTTTTCCTATTGGTGAAAACAGATCGATAATTCGTGTTGAAATCGTACTTTGTTTTTCTGCCAATTTGAATTTTTCTGATGGAAAAACAGGCGTTAAATGTTCGAATGAAACTCTGTCGCGAACCACTTGAGGATCGTGTCCATTTATTTTTAAAACCCGAACTAATGGAAAAAATTTCTCTCCTTCTTTTGGTGGGCGAACTACACCTTTTACAGTATCTCCGGTTTTAAGACCGAACAATCTGATTTGAGAAGTCGACAAATAAATATCATCCGGCGACGCTAAATAGTTGTAATCCGAAGAACGCAAGAAACCATAGCCGTCCGGCATCATTTCCAGCACACCTTCGCTTTCTATAATTCCATCAAATTCAAAATCAGAAGCAGCAAAATTATTTTTTTTGTTTTTGAAGTTTGGATTTTGATTCCCATTTCCATTTTGACTTGGATTAGGATTTTGTTTGTGTAATTGGTTTGGATTTATTTTTTTAACCGGAGCTGAAACTTCTTCCTTCTCTTGTGTAGTTATATCTACAACTGTATCAGTCTCTTTTGCTGTTTCTTTTCCTTCTTCCTTATCCTTTTTTAAAGCAATTTTTTTCTCGTACGCTGACTTATTAAACTTAATCACCTTTCCTATTTTTTTAGCTCCGGATTCAAGTTCCTGAACAGAAGAGGAATCGTCGTCTTTGTCAACTGGCAATATTTCAACAGAATGGTCTTCAACGGAAACAGAAGATGCTGTCAAATTTTCTTCGGTTTCAAAAAATGAATTTTTCATCGTTTTTTGAATAGCAACTTTTTTTACAGGCAGTATTCTGGTTCTTTTTGGTTTATCCTCTTCCAGATTACTATTGGTTTTTGTCTCTAATGTTAAATCAACGTTAGCCTCTTGATGCGCTAAAATCTGACTGATTAAAGTCTCTTTTTTTACACCGTTAAATTTTATGGTTTTAGCTGATTTAGCTATTTCTTGAAGCTCAGAAAGCTTCATTTCTTTTAATGCAGAAATATTAAACATGAATGTTCTAGGAGTTTAATTAATTTTGAAAATAATGTAAAAGATAGGTAGTAAACATTAAAATGAATCAACCGCAGTATGAAGTGCTTACGGTATTATGATGCAATATTACGAATAAAATTTAATGATACAATAGTATTTATAAAAAAGAAAATATATTTTTGTGGTAGATATTTAACAAATGATACAAAGAATTCAAACCATTTATTTACTACTCGTATTTGTAGTAACAGGTATTTTACTGTTTTTTATTCCATTATGGACAATGGATACCGGTAAGGCATTTTATTTTATGCAAAGTCAAGTGTATACTATACTATTGGGATTGAGTACTACGTTGACTTTATTTAGTATTGTTTCCTATAAAAAAAGACAAAATCAGTTTGTTATTGGCAGATTGAATATCATATTAAATTTGATTTTATTAGGATTGTTTGTATATCGTTCACTAAATCTATCTGGAGAAACACCTGCTGTTTCGGAGAAAGGTATTGGGATGTTTCTTCCTGTAGCTGCTATCGTATTATTGGTTTTGGCCAATAAAGCAATCAAAAAGGATGAGGATCTTGTAAAATCTGTGGACAGATTGAGGTAAACCTATAAATTTTAGTTTATTAGTGCGAAGGAAACCCGAATGTAACAATTCGGGTTTTTTTATATCTGCAATGCAATAAAAACCTTATAATTTAAAATTTAGCTGAATATTTTTTATAAATTTGGATCTGATAATTACAACATGGCAGAAAAAATACGGATTCATCTTGCTGATGACCATCAAATTCTTATTGATGGAATTAGAACTTTATTACACACAATCCCTACATTTGAAGTAGTGGGATATTCCTTAAACGGCACTAATATTTATGAGGAAGTCACTAATAATAAAGCGGACATTCTTATTTTAGACATTAACATGCCGGAAAAAGACGGCATTGAGGTCCTCAAAGAATTTGCTAAAAAAGGATTTCCATGTAAGATTATCATTTTGTCCAGTTATGATGACTTACGAATAATAAAAGAGGTCATGAAGTTAGGCTGCAGCAGTTACTTAACTAAGAAATGTGCCGGAGAAAATATAGTTGAAGCCATTCTAGCGGTTACTAATGGTGAAGAATATTTTAGTAAATCTGTTAGAGAAAAAATATTCAGTACCGTAACTAAAGACAATCCAAAACTAAACAAACAAGTCCCAAGTCCAAATTCACTTTTAACCGAAAGAGAACTGGAAATCATAATCCTGATTTCATTAGAATATAGCGGCAAAGAAATCAGTGATCAATTATTTATTAGTGTTAATACCGTAGAGACCCATCGCAAAAACATAATGAAAAAACTCAGCGCAAAAAACTCTATAAGCCTAGTGAAATATGCCCTTAAAAATAAATTAATCAAATCCTGAATGGATTTAGATGAAACTTAAATGCTGTTTTTTTTATTAAAAAAAAGAAAACCAACCAATTTAATCCTGATTTAAAGTCAGTTTATTTTGAAAAATAAGGCGGATTTAAAAAACCAGAAATAACCAATCTATTCAATTATTTATGCCTCAGAAACAAATTGCTATAGTCTTAGTTTTACTATTGAACCTCACTGGTAGTTTTGTTTGTGCTCAAAAGAAAGAAACTCCAAAAAAGGAAGCTCTAACATTAGCAAAAGAAGCTAATCAGCATATGAAAGCTGGTAATTACGAGAAGTCCTTAATACAATCGAGACTTGCTTTGAGCCAAGCAATCAAAATCAAGGACAACAACCTGATAGCAAGAGCTTATAATACCATTGCTGCTAATTTTGATCAATTATCGGAATCTGACAAAGCTTTTTTCTACTACAACAAAGGACTGGAATACGCTAATAAAACTAATAATGATGTTTTAAAAAATTGGTTAAACAATAATTTAGGAAATATCTATTGCTTTGATAAAAAACAATATGAAAAAGGAATTTATTATTATAAAAAATCACTGCATTACAGCACTAAAACAAAAGATTCAGCACAAATTATATTTACAAAACTCAATTTGACGTGGGCCTATTTCGACAATGATCGCTATCAAGAAGGGCTTCCCTATTTAAACTACATCAACAAACACCACAAAAAACATGGAGACGAGTCTACAATTGTAGCTTTAAATATGCTCAACGGCATGTATCATAGCCATACAAACAACACTAAAAAAGCCCATTATTTTTTCCAAAAAGCAATTGAAAAAGGAATTAAAGGAACTGAAAAATCTGATTTATCATATTCCCACCTAGAGTTTTCTAAATTTTTATTGAAAAACAATGATTATAAAAATGCCTATAAAAATTTAATCCGATATAATACAATTACTGAGGAACTAAACGACCAAGAAAAACACAATAAAGCGAATGTTGCTGGCATAAACCTTGAAATTGATGAGTACAAAAGAGAAATCGACAAGATCGAAACAGAATATAAAACAAAACAACTTTTTTTACTGCAAGAACAATCCAGAAATAAAAAAATTGTGATTGTACTAATTGCTGTTCTACTGCTATTTTTCATCCTTTTTTACTTCTATTCTCAAAACACACAACTAAAACAAAAAAACAAACTAAAGGACTTACAAAGCAAAGTTCAGGAAAACATGATCAACGCATCCATTAACGGACAAGAATTAGAACGAAAAAAAATTGCGGCATTTTTGCATGATAACATTAGTGCTTTACTTTCATCAGCAGGACTACATCTTCATGCGTATACCTCTAAAAATCAATATTCAGCACAAGAAATCATAAAAACTAAGGCTATTCTTGAAGAGGCACACGATCAAGTACGGGATTTATCCCACGAACTGATGCCTTCGCTTTTAGCCCGTTTTGGATTATTTGATGCATTAGACGATTTGTGTGAAAAAAACTCCAATTCCATTCTGTACTTTGAATACGCAAGTTCCGTAGATCGAAAAACCCGTTATGATGAAGATTTCGAAATTAAAATTTATTTCATAATTATGGAACTCCTCAACAATACCATAAAACATAGTCAGGCAACACGTTCAGAATTAAGCATTCACGAAGATAATGATTTTCTGAATGTCAATGTTATGGATAATGGCCAAGGTTTTGATTCTAGTAAATTTCATATCCTTGAAGGTTTTGGCATCAACCAAATCAAAGCCCGAATCAATAATCTGAAAGGAACTATTGTCATAAACTCCAAAATAGGTTTCGGTACAACCATAAAAATAATAGTACCCATCACCTATCAAAAAAAAATAATCAGACCCGTTTTTCAATCTCAATAATTTCCAAATCTTTGATTTTGTCTCCTTCAATCACAAAACGCAACATCGTTCGCACCTGATGAAAACCACTTTTTCCTGCCGCACCAGGATTCATGTGTAATAAATTATGTTTTTTATCGAATATGACTTTTAGAATGTGAGAATGTCCACAAATAAATAATTTTGGCGGATTGGATTCCAACTCCGCTTTAATATTGGGATTGTATTTCCCCGGATAACCACCAATATGCGTAATCCAAACATCAACGCCTTCACACATAAAACGGTTGTGTAACGGAAATTCCAGTCGCGCCGTTGCATCATCAATATTTCCATACACGCAGCGCAACGGTTTCAGCTTTTGTATCGCATCAGTCACGGCCAAATCGCCTATATCACCCGCATGCCAAACTTCGTCAGCCAATGCAACATATTTCAAAATGGTATCATCAATATGACTGTGCGTGTCAGAAAGCAAAAGTATTTTTTTCATATTTATAGTGTCATTACTAGGTACGAAGTAATCTGAAGCAATTTGCTTCGCCAGTTCGCTTCGCTCGTGTCCAGCTATCCGTTTCAATCTTTATTGTTTTTAAAGAAAAAACAATAAAGGATTCCCACTGCAAATGTTTACATTCACTGAACTCCTATGAAAATAAAAGTTTAGTGAAGTAATCTGGGCTACGATTTTGTGGTAAAAATATACATTCGAATTCCAAATAAAAAATCAAATCGAAACTTAACAAACTTTGCACCTTGGCAACTTCGTGGCAAAAAAATTAATAAGTATCTTTGTGGCTTCAAAAAAATTCACTTGAGATATTTTATCAAATTAGCATACAGCGGAACCCATTATCACGGCTGGCAATACCAACCCAATGCTGCCTCTGTTCAGGAAACGATGAACAAAGCGTTTTCGGTGCTATTGAACACAACCGTCAATCTTATGGGCGCCGGTAGAACGGATACCGGGGTTCACGCCAAAGAAATGTATGCCCATTTTGATTTTGAAACACCAATTGATATTCCAAGTTTACTGCACAAACTCAACTCCTACTTGCCCAAAGACATTGTTATTTATGACATTATACCGGTTCACGATGAAGCGCACACTCGTTTTGATGCCACTAAAAGAACCTATGAATATCACATCAATACATTCAAAGATGTTTTTTTGCAAGAACAAAGTTGGTATTTCCATCAAAAATTAGATATTGATTTGATGAATGAAGCGGCGCAACTATTATTCAATCACACTGATTTTCAATGTTTTTCAAAAGTCAACACAGATGTAAATACCTTTGACTGCACTATTTTTGAAGCATATTGGACTCGAGGCACAGCTGAACAGGGCGCAGACAAACAAGAAAACGGCAATTTGATTTTTACCATTTCTGCCAACCGTTTTTTACGCAATATGGTTCGTTCCATTGTGGGAACATTAGTAAATATAGGATTACACAAGAGTACACTGGCTGATTTTACTGCCATCATAGAAAGTAAAAACCGAGATAAAGCTGGTTTTTCGGTTCCGGCACATGGTTTGTATTTAACCAAAATAGATTACGATTACATTACGCAATAGCCCTGATAGTAGTGAAAATCCTTTTATGTTTTTCTTTAAAAACATAAAAGATTGCAACGAATAGCAGGAAACAGCTCCAAAAAACATGAAAGCAAAAGCATTTGATACTAGATTATTCAAACGAATATTAAAATTTACCAAACCCTATCAATGGCGTTTTAACGGAGTGATTATTTTTGCCGTTTCGCTATCAGTATTTGCGGCATTGCGCCCGTATTTATTGAAACAAACTGTAGATGGTTACATTTCGACCCAAGACCAACAGGGATTATTATTGTATGTGATCCTGATGGGAATTGTACTATTGCTGGAGGTATTCTCGCAGTTTTACTTTGTGTATTGGGCAAACTGGCTCGGTCAGGATATTGTAAAAGACATTCGGACAAAACTGTTTCAACACATTTTGAGTTTCCGAATGAAATATTTTGATCACGTTCCCGTAGGACAGCTCGTGACACGCTCGGTTTCGGATATAGAATCCATTGCTCGTATTTTCAGTCAGGGTTTGTTTATGATTATCAGTGACTTGATGAAAATGTTCGTAGTACTGATTTTCATGTTTTACATGAACTGGAAACTGACTTGGATCGTAATTATTGCAATGCCCATTCTGGTTTATTTTACCCGAATTTTTCAGCGTAAAATGCAAGTCGCTTTTGAAGAAGTGCGAAATCAAATCGCTAACATGAACTCGTTTGTTCAGGAACGTGTGACAGGAATGAAGATTGTACAACTCTTTAATCGTGAAAAAATCGAATACAACAAATTCAAAAATATCAATGACAAGCACAAAAAAGCGTGGATAAAAACCATTCTGTATAACTCCATATTTTTTCCTATTGCAGATATCATTTCGTCCTTAACCCTTGGTTTTATTGTACTATATGGCGGCATCAAGATCTTGAACGGAGATAATTTTACCACTTTTGGGGATTTATTTTCCTATACAATGTTCATTGGAATGTTGTTTAACCCGTTGCGCCAAATTGCTGATAAGTTCAACGAGATGCAACTGGGAATGATTGCGGCAAACCGTGTTTTTGACATTTTAGACACCGAAGATCAAATTCAGGATACCGGAATTATTGAAGCTCCAATTTTTAAAGGAGATATCGAATTCAAGAATGTCCGTTTTGGATATATTCCGGATGAAGAAGTAATAAAAGGAATCGATCTGGAGGTAAGTGCCGGTCAAACGATTGCCATCGTAGGGTCTACAGGTGCCGGAAAATCTACGATCATAAACTTACTGAATCGTTTTTACGAAATCAATAGTGGCTCTATTTACATCGATAATCACAATATTGAGAATTACACTTTAGGTTCCTTACGTAAACAAATTGCAGTAGTATTGCAGGATGTTTTCCTTTTTGCCGATACTATTTTCAACAACATCACCTTGAATAATCCTGAAATTAATCGGGAACAGGTTTTGGCTGCAGCCAAAAATATTGGCGTCCATGAATTCATCATGAGCTTACCGGATAATTATGATTTTGACGTGAAGGAACGCGGCGTTATGCTTTCTTCCGGTCAGCGTCAATTAATTGCTTTCTTGAGAGCGTATGTGAGTAATCCAAGTATTTTGATTCTGGATGAAGCTACTTCATCGATTGACACCTACTCTGAAGAATTGATTCAGCGTGCTACAGAAACCATTACTAAAGGCAGAACTTCGATTGTGATTGCGCACCGTTTGGCCACGATTGTCAATGCTGATAAAATTGTGGTAATGGACAAAGGACTGATTGTAGAACAAGGAACGCATCAGGAATTAATCAACCGCGAAAGTGGGTATTACAAGAATTTGTATGATTCTCAGTTTTCGGTAGCAAATTAGTTTTTGCTGCAAAGGAATAGCAGTTACAAAAACAAAGATCGATTTACACTTTTGCAATTTGTTCAAAACAAAGATGTTTTCTTGAAAATTAGTTAGTTTGCTACTTTATTACTTTGAAACTTTCTCAAAACAGAATAAATCCTTAAATTCGCCCAATCAATTAAATAAGAAAAACACATAAAAATGAAATACGATATTATAGTTTTAGGAAGTGGTCCAGGTGGTTATGTTACAGCTATTAGAGCATCACAATTAGGCTTTAAAGTAGCCGTAATCGAAAAAGAAAATTTAGGTGGTGTGTGCTTGAATTGGGGCTGTATCCCGACGAAAGCGTTGCTGAAATCAGCTCAGGTTTTTGATTATCTAAAACACGCTTCTGATTACGGATTGACTATTTCATCATTTGATAAAGACTTCCCTGCTGTTGTACAACGCAGTCGCAGCGTAGCTGACGGAATGAGCAAAGGGGTTCAATTCTTGATGAAAAAAAATAAAATCGATGTGATTGATGGCTTTGGAAAACTAAAACCAGGAAAAAAAATTGATGTTACGGACAAAGACAATAAAATTACTGAATACAGTGCAGATCATATCATTATCGCTACTGGAGCACGTTCTCGTGAATTGCCAAACTTGCCTCAAGATGGTATAAAAGTAATAGGATATCGTCAAGCAATGACATTACCAACACAACCAAAATCAATGATTATCGTTGGTTCTGGAGCGATTGGAGTAGAGTTTGCACATTTCTACAACTCTATGGGAACCGAGGTAACTATTGTAGAATTTATGCCTAATGTAGTTCCTGTTGAAGACGAAGACATTTCGAAACAAATGGAGCGTTCTATGAAAAAAGCAGGTGTCAAAATTATGACCAGTTCCTCTGTTGAGAAAATTGATACCACTGGAGCAGGTGTTAAAGCGTATGTAAAAACAGCAAAAGGAGAAGAAGTGTTAGAAGCTGAGATTTTACTTTCGGCTGTTGGAATCAAAACAAACATTGAAAACATAGGATTAGAAGAAGTAGGAATCGCTACTGACAAAGATAAAATTTTGGTAAATGCTTACAACCAAACTAACATTCCGGGTTATTACGCTATTGGTGATGTTACGCCAGGACAAGCACTAGCACATGTAGCTTCTGCCGAAGGAATCAATTGTGTGGAGAAAATTGCAGGATTACACGTGGAACCTATCGATTACGGAAACGTACCGGGCTGTACCTATGCCACTCCTGAAATTGCTTCTGTAGGTTTGACTGAAAAACAAGCTAAAGAAAAAGGATACGAATTAAAAATTGGTAAATTCCCATTTTCAGCTTCCGGAAAAGCAAAAGCTTCCGGTACACCAGATGGTTTTGTAAAAGTAATTTTTGATGCTAAATACGGAGAATGGTTAGGATGTCACATGATTGGAGCCGGAGTTACCGATATGATTGCTGAGGCAGTTGTAGCGCGTAAACTGGAAACTACAGGACACGAAATTTTAAAATCAATTCACCCACACCCAACCATGAGTGAAGCGGTTATGGAAGCGGTTGCTGATGCGTATGGTGAGGTAATACATTTATAGATTGTAAATTAACAATTTTTGATTTCAGATTTATTAATCCGATTTGTTCATACAAATCGGATTTTTTTATGAAATCATTTCCAACACCAAACGCTTATTTTGTGGGAATTTAACATATTAACATTTATTTACAAAGCAGGGTTATGAATCTATTCAATTCTGCTTTATATTTGTATTTCGAGGATTTTTACTCGTTTAATTCTGATTTTATTCCATTATAAATGAATACTGAAACCAACCGTTTTTCGAATACACTGCATGAAAACCAAAATAAAAGTTGGGTAAGAGCCATAGATTCCTCTAAAATCATCAATTGGATTGATGATTTGTTCAAAATATTATTTCCGGAGAAAGCTTTAGAAACGATCCAAATTGAATTGCTTTTGGACCAAAACAAAGCCTGTTTTATTGCTATCCTATCGGAAATTGTAAAAGACAAAACGGCCAATGAAATTCTAGATGATGCCGAATCTTTTTATCGCGCGCTTCCAAAACTTTATGATTCGATGCAAAAAGATGCACAAGCTATTCTGGATACGGATCCCGCTGCTGATTGCATTCAGGAAATTATCAATTCCTATCCCGGTTTTTTTGCTATAGAAGTTTACCGTATTGCTAACGCTATTGCTTCTCGTACCTCGTGTCTGCTGCCGCGAATTCTAACCGAATATGCTCATAGCAAAACCGGAATCGACATTCACCCCAGTGCCACAATTGATGTTCCATTCATGATTGATCACGGTACCGGAATTGTCATTGGCGAGACTACAATCATAGGGAAACACGTAAGCATTTATCAAGGAGTCACTTTGGGAGCATTGCAAGTAGAGAAAAATATGCAGGAAAAAAAACGCCATCCTACCGTAGAAGATCATGTAATTATTTATGCAAATGCCACTATTTTGGGTGGCAGCACCATCATAGGAAACCACAGTATTGTAGGCGGAAACACGTTTATCACCAAGAGTATGAATCCGTATTCCTTTGTTATGCAATCCAATAAAAATACGGTTCTGAATCAGCAGGAAATAAAAGATATTAATTTTTTCTCTATATAAATATTATGAAATACAATAACATACTCGAAACAATAGGCAACACCCCACATGTAAGAATCAATCGTTTATATGGTGCCAATCACAATGTATGGATCAAATTAGAACGTGCCAATCCCGGTGCCAGTATCAAGGACAGGATCGCTCTTGCCATGATTGAAGATGCCGAAACCAAAGGATTATTAAAAGCCGGAGGTACTATCATTGAAGCCACTTCCGGAAATACAGGAATTGGACTCGCGATGGTTGCGGCCGTAAAAGGCTATAAATTAATATTAGTAATGCCTGAATCAATGTCCATAGAAAGACGCCGACTCATGAGCCTTTATGGTGCCGAATTTGTCTTGACGCCCCGTGAAAAAGGGATGAAAGGCGCGCTGGAAAAAGCACAGGAATTAGTTACCGAAATACCTAATGCCTGGTCACCACTTCAGTTTGAAAATCCCGCCAACATCGAAATTCATAAAACAGCCACCGCACAGGAAATTATAAAAGCATTCCCTGACGGTCTGGATTATTTGATCACAGGCGTAGGAACCGGAGGGCACATCACGGGTTGTGCCGAAATATTGAAAAAACATTTCCCAAACCTGAAAGTATATGCAGTTGAACCTGATGCTTCTCCCGTTATCAGCGGTGGCACCCCGGCTCCCCACCCTATTCAGGGAATTGGAGCAGGATTCATACCCATCAACTTGCGTACTGATTTACTGGACGGAACCATCCAAGTAAGCAAAGACGATGCATTTGCCTATACCCAAAGAGCCGCAAAAGAAGAAGGCATGTTCATAGGAATATCCTCTGGAGCATCTCTGGCAGCGGTAGCAAAAAAACTACCAGAAATCCCAGAAAATGCTAAAATATTAACCTTTTGTTACGACACTGGCGAACATTATTTAAGCATCGAAGGCTTATTTGTATAAACAAAAATCTTCATTAAAATACAAACCGATTTGTGAAAACAAGTCCGTTTTTTTAGGCTTTTCATTTTTATGGGCGTGTCTTTGTTGCAAAACTATTGTCCAAACAGATTGATCTTAAAATAATGTTTAGCATAATGCTCCTTTTGACTTTATGCCGTTTAAACTTCCGACTTACTTAGTTGGCTTTTGGGATAAAGCAGACAATAAAAATACGTAAGTTTTTGCAACCCAAGAATTTGTAAAAAAACAGAAAAAGTTCCCAGAAACGAAATAGCAAGAGCTAGCAAAATATTTTGAAGATAGACCAAAAAAGATAATGCCCTGACAACTACAAAATAAAAGATAAATATATCAGAAAACATTAAACGGAAGAAAGAGAAAAACATAAATATCAACTTCGTACGGATATTTAGGACGGATGATTAAAATACCAGACAAAAACAAAACTTAATTCAAGAACAATTGGGGAAACTTACTAGTGTCTCAAAAGCAAAGATTTCTATACTTGAAAGCAATACCAATAGCCCAACGATTGAAACAATATTTAAAGTGTTTAGCGCCTTAAAAGCGAATATCAATTTTAATATGACAATTAAAAAAAAGAATTTGTAATTAACTTTTTAGTACATGACAAAAAAGATATTTCATTGAAAACCAATTAAATAAGCAACAATAAAATAGGATAAAAGACTGA
>NZ_RYDP01000022.1:0-27722 GCF_003970395.1 Flavobacterium sp. GSP27
AGCCCGATAAAATATCGAGCTCATTATTATCAAAATTAATTATAAATTTGTCTAAACTTTTGGGTGCAGTCTATTTTTGAAATCTGGCTTTTTTGAATACTGAAATTAGTCGTTTACTTTTTTACTAATTTATCTTTGAAAACTACTTTAGTACCATTGGAAAGGGTATAAATATAAATTCCTACCGGTAAATGAGCCACATCAATTCTTGTTGTGTTATCGCTGTTAAAACCTTTTAATTCAATTGGAACTCCCACCGATCTTCCTTGAATATCATAAATAGTTAGCTTCAGGTCTTTTGTGTTTCCGGAATTAATTACGATAGTAAAGGATTCTGAAGCAGGATTTGGATACGTAACTACTGTTGATTTAGTAGTCGAAATCAAATCATTAGTTGATAAGGTGGTATTCGTTTTAAGTTGGAAACGCGCAATGACCGGCCCATGATCAGAGGTGGTGTTGACATAATTAGCCACATCCAGTCTCGGGTCGTAAACTGTTGTTGAATTTGGTACATACTCTGCCATTAATTCATTTGAAATGATAATATGGTCTAAGAAACCTCCAGAAGACAGGTAGCTGAAAGCTCCCGCTTTGCTGATTTCTAAAGTCAAAGGGTTGTAACGGGCCGTATCCTCAACCATTTTTTGGTACGAGGATGGGTTACCTGCAATTACAGATTCGTCGACATCATCGTTATAATCTCCTAAGAGGATTAAATTGGCCTCTGGATAATTGACATCTAAACTGTCTTTCAACAATTCAGCGTCATATTTCCTCATATTGTATCTTGCGATATCGCTGCCACTATTTGCTCTGGCATGAATGTTAATGATTTTTATGTCTTTTTTTACACCGCCAATATTAGTTTCAATTTCAACCATTTGCGGTAAGCGACCAGAGGAATAAAAACTAGCGCTATTTCCGCCCGGGTAATTGGGTAAAGTTGCATTTCCTGCACGAATATCATCAAAAAGTTTGCTGAACAGTACTCGACTTTTTTTTACTGAGCTTGTTTGAGTATTGTAAAGAACCACTAATTTTTGAGCAGGGAAGTCAGGTGTAGGCGCATTGAAAGAATAGGACCAAGCAGGAGAAATCACTTTGGCAAAAGTTTTTCCGTTGATGCTTATTTTTTGGATTAATGTCTCTAAAGCCGCATCATCTGAAACCTCTTGTACGGCATAAACATCAGCATTCAACGTATTCATGACTTTTGCCACATTTTCAATTTGTAGCGCATCATCAGTTGGACCAAATTCAGTTCCTGTTGCACCGATTACATTGCTTCCAAAAAATTCTACGTTGTACGTTACGATGTCAAATGTTTCTGTTTTAGGTAACGAGGATCCTGATAAAGATCCAATTTCTTGATTTAACCCGGTTCCAACAGCGGTCAAACGACCTGAAATACTCAATGCTTTAGAGGAAGGGAAAAAACGTGCATAAATTATTTTTCCAGCAACTCCGTCAGCAGCTGAAACCGCTACACTGGATTGAAAATTACTGTTGTCAACAGACAACTGGTAATCAGCAGGAGCTGTAACAGTGATATCGCTATAACCACCAGCCATGAAAACAAACGACTGGCTTGTTGATGCGGTATTTGGTGCTACTTCTCCAAAATTAAAATTAGGATTTGAAGCTAAAAATGACGCTTCATTAGATATTTTCACATCATCAACAGTCCATTCGGCGCTATCCGTACCGCCGGAAGTTGCAGCCTCATATACCCAGGCCACATAAGTATGATTGGTTTTATAGGCCTCGAGATTGATATATTGCGATTGTTTGAAAGTTCCTGTAGTACTTGGAAAATCGCCTTCAAGAACCGTCCAAGTGGCTGCTTCCGGGGTGCTTTTGCCATCATAATCTACTGAGACCATTAATTTAAGCGGTGTTCCAGCGAAAAATTTACGCGAATAAAAAGACAATAATGGGAATTTATCAAAAGTGTCCAAACGTAAATTAGGAGAAATTAACCAATCTTTACTGGCACCTGTTTCTGAATATCCATTCATTTGTACAGCAGCAGGAGAACTGTTGAAACGGGTAGTTGTGCTCACCCATTTACTCTTGCCTCCTGCCACACTATATTCTGTCCAACCACTGTTTGTAAGTACATTTACATCATTAAAATTTTGAAAATAAGGATTTATTCCTGTTCCTGATAAAGACACCGTCTTTGTAGAAGCGCCAGTAGATTCATGAGTGATTTGACCTGAAAAAAGACCAGTTGTAGTAGGTGTAAATCGTACATAAACTGTAGGTGTTGTATTGTTATTGAAATCTTGGGAAGCAAAAACCAATGCCGTTTGAAAACCAGTACTTTGATTTTTAGAAATGGTAAAGTTTCCGGATGTTGTCAGGGTTACTGCTCCAGTAAGATTAAGCGCTTCAATCTGGTAGTTTATTGCCGTTGAACTGAAATTTTGCTCCACAAAATTAAAATCTAATGCAGCTTTAGTAGTCGACAAAGAGGGAACAAGAACGCTGGAAGTTGTTATGTTTAATAGATTGCTTTCAGTTTGAGTATTACCAGTTGCATCTTCAGATATAGAATATAAAACATAATCAGTGCCTAACGATAATCCCGTTATGGTTTTTACAGACTCAATCGCGGCGTCCTTAATTTCCAGGATACCGGATTGTAAAGCGGGTGCATTGGTCGCATTTGTTCCTGCTTTTATTTGTGCACCTCTTGGGGTCGCACTTCCTGAAGGCAATAGCACAAAATAGGTTTTTCCGGGCTCGTCTAGTTTAGTCGAAAAATCAAATCCATCAGAAAGAATGCTGCTTATTTTTGGATATCCCACGGCATTTACAGGAGCTGTAACATCATTTATCACACTAATGTCATCAATGGCAAATGAGGGACGGGAACCACCGCCTGAAACTTGTCTTGAAATCCATCGGATCTGAACTACGTCTTTATTGTCGCATTCTATTGGCAGTACAACTTTTATTTTTTGAATGTTTTGCCCTATTGTTCCTGAAGTTTGTCCTGTTGTACCGCTCGAATACACCGTTGGGGATAAAGTAATAAAAGCATCAGCGGTGCCCACTCTGTATTGCAGGACGAACTCGTTGATCCGCGTATTAGAAGTTCCGTTATAGGGATTACGAATCACCATGGCATCATATTCTACGGTAATTCTAGATTTACCAAGTGTTTTGAAAGCAAATCCTAAAGTTAAATCCAATGAACCGGTATTTAGAAAACCAATTTTTCCATTGTAATTATGGAAATTCCCGCTCGTTGTTGCAGCGGTACTACTGGCCACTAATGGTTTGTCTGCAACAACTGCAGCTGCGGTATTAAATGTACTTCCCGGTGCTGTACTGGCTGTCCAGCCCTGAAATCCGGCGGGATATGTAGCAGAGGCTGCATCTAAAGTTGAAAAATCCTGTAAAAAAAGTAAATATTGAGGAGCTGGCGCAGTTCCTTGGGCAAAAATAGAGGCCGTAAAGCAATAAAAAAAACTTAAAAAAGCCAGGATATGGCACAAATGGTACTTGTTTTTCATAGGTTTACGATTGAATTAGGAGTCAAAAATAACATTTCTTACGTTAACAGAATATTATAAATTCGTACTTCAGATTGTTTTTAAAGGAATTTATTATAAAAGAAAAGAGCTTCAGTAAAACCCAATTGTTCGCTTTTTTTCAATACGATGAATTCTTATTTTATCCAGTTTTATATTTCCTTCGATTTCAAAAGCTATACTTCAGAATTTATATTTTTGGGTGGATTTTAACTACTACTGCATACTTCATCTGTCAGTCGGCTTTTTCAAACCTAAAGCAGTTGTTTTTCTGCAATCTGTATTTTTAAAGTTAAGATAGCAACTTGCTGTAACAGTTCATCATTTATCCAAAGTAATTCTATTCGTTAATAAAATATTTAGTTTACACCAATAAATGTTTTCGGTTTTACTTTTTTAAACCCATTAAAAACTAAGCTATCTTTGTGCCAAAACAGAAAGTATAACATGTCTCATTCGCACTTTATCATACACAAACCATACGGCTATCTGAGCCAGTTTATTTATGAGCTCAAAAGGAAAAAGAAACTGCTGGGTGAATTGTACGATTTTCCCAAAGGAACGATGGCAATAGGACGTCTTGACGAAGATTCAGAAGGGTTATTGTTGCTGACCACGGACGGAATGATGAGCGAAATCATTAGAAGCAAAAAAGTCGACAAGGAATATTATGTACAAGTTGATGGTATTATTAATCAGGATGCCATTCAGCAATTGCAAAAAGGAGTCGAAATTGGTTTTAATGGCACTAAATACATCACTAAACCGTGTACTGCTTTTTTGATAAATGAAGTTCCCGCTTTTGGTGCCAGAGGGAAAAAAATAAGGGACGAACGCCATGGTCCAACTTCCTGGGCTTCAATTACTGTCAATGAAGGAAAGTTTCGCCAAGTACGAAAAATGACCGCAGCGGTTGGGTTTCCTACCTTGCGATTGGTTCGAGTGCGGATAGGAAATGTTTTTTTACATGATTTACAGGCGGGAGAAGTTGTGGAAGTGTCTGATTTTGCAGTCCATTCAAATGAAAAATAACAATAAAAAATACAATAGTTACAATGTTAAATATCGTTTTAGTAGAACCCGAAATACCAAATAATACCGGAAATATTGGCCGATTGTGCGTAGGAACCGAAAGCCGGTTGCATCTAATTCATCCTTTTGGTTTTGTGATCAATGATAAAAATCTAAAGCGTTCTGGACTCGATTATTGGGTGCATCTTGACGTTACCGAATATCAAAATATAGCCGAATGGAAAGTGCAGATTCCGGATTTGTCCCGCGTTTTTCTGATGAGTTCCCACTCTAAAAAATCGTATTTAGAAAATGATTTTCAAGAGGGTGACTGGTTGGTTTTTGGCAAAGAAAGCAAAGGGTTGAGTGAAGCTGTTTTAAACGAATTCCCCAATCATCTGACAATTCCTATGGCACCGCTGATCCGGAGTTTCAATATTGCTAATTCCGTGGCTTTTGTCATTGGCGAAGCAAAAAGACAAATAGGATTGCAGATTTAAGAAATAATAAACTTTCCTTTTTCAGCATCAAAAACAATATGCTCATCTTTGAACAGCGTATTGAAAGTTCCTTTCATAATCAAATTACAAGGTTGGTCCTGAACGACGGTTTCCGGAGTCATAATGATCATTTCATCACTTAATTGTATGGCCATATCAATATCATGTGTAGAAAAAAGAATGCATTTTTGAGTTTCCGCTGTAAGTTTTTTTAGGAGTTTAAACAACACCACTTTGTGTAATAAATCTAAATGAGTTGTGGGTTCATCCAGAATGATTAACGGTGTGTCTTGTGCTAAAGCCCTTGCGATCAGAACGATTTGTAACTGTCCGTCACTGATTTCGTAATGTTTTTTTGAGACCAAATGACCAATTTGTGTGAGTGCAATTGCTTGGTTAATTTTAGCAATATCAGTGTCGGTTAATTTTCCAATCCAATTGGTGTACGGTTGCCTTCCTAAAGCGATGAGTTCCCAAACGGTCAAATTACTGGGCGGTAATTTTTCAGTTAAAACGATGCTTAAATTTTGTGCCAAGGTTAACGTATCCAGCTCTTGAATATTTTTGTTATTCAGCAAAGCAGTTCCTGAAAGGGGTTTCTGAATTCCGGTTATGGTTCGTAAAAGTGTAGATTTTCCAATTCCGTTAGCGCCTATTAAGGTAATGAGTTTTCCTTTATCTAAGTTTAAGTTGAGGTTTTCGGCAATACAAATAGCCGCACTTTTAGTTTTGTAACCAATGCTCAAATTGTTTGTTGAAAGGATGTTCTTAGTGGTACTCATTTTTCTTTTTTTGGAAAATTTAAACGTCGATTATATCGATTTTAAAAACAAATATAAATATAGGCACGCAATTTTTAATATTATCCCATCATTTTTCGTTTTCGGACAATCAGCCAGATAACTATAGGCGCTCCTAGTAAGGAAGTGATGGCATTTATTGGCAATGTGATATTCGTACCTGGCATTTGGGAAATTGCATCGCAAATGAGCATTATTGCTGCTCCTAAAAGGAGGGTGCTCCAGTACAATATAGAATGGTTGCTGGTTTGAAACAGTAATTTTGCTATATGTGGCACGGCTAAACCAATGAAAGCTATAGGTCCAGCATACGCAGTAATGCTTCCCGCCAAAATACTCGTTGCAATAATGATAATCAATCGTGTTCTTTTGAAATTCAGTCCCATACTTTGGGCATAATTCTCTCCTAAAAGCAAGGCATTAAGTGGTTTTACGCTGAATAGGCTTAATAATAATCCTATAACTACGCACACTGTCAAAATCAAAATCGAGGACCAAGAAAGGTTCCCTAAAGATCCCATAGACCAGAAAGTGAATTTTTGCAATTGTTCTGCCGAGCTAAAATAGGTCAGTACGCCCACCACAGCACTTGTAAAACTACCAAACATCAAGCCTACAATCAGTATGGTCATCGTGTCCCGCAAGCGTCTGGAAATTACTAAAATGGCAAGTAGAACGATAGAACTGCCAAGGGTTGAGGCAAGGACTACTCCGTAAGACGACAGTAAAATACCACTTAGAAATGGAGGTAATAATCCCGCACCCAAAATTACAAAGGCAACTCCCAGACTCGCTCCTGAACTCAACCCTAAAACATAGGGACCAGCCAGCGGGTTTCTAAAAAGGGTTTGCATTAATAATCCGCTGATCGAAAGTCCCATTCCCACTAAAACTGCAGTGATAGCCTTAGGTAAGCGGTAGTTGATGATAATGTATTCCCAAGTTGATCTGCTGGACTGACCACCGGTTAAACTCGTGTACACCTCCCGAAAAGGAATTCGTATCGAACCCAAACTGATGTTCAGAAAAAACAAGAAAAGAAGCCCTAAAGCAAGAGCGGAAAATAAAAGGATATTTCGGTTTTTATTGGCCAACTTAGTTCAGTTTTTGTGCAAAAGTAAAAGTGTAATTTGGAAGCAATTCAGGGTGGAACATTTTGATGTAGTCTTTTAAAATCAAATCCGGTCTGCTCGGTCCTGTTTCATAATAAATGGTTCCTCCTGTTGCTCCTAATTTGCTTTCGAAAGTATAAATATTTTTGGTAGAAAAAGCGTTAAACTGACTGTAATGGGGATTGCTTTTTTCTAATTCTGACAGGTTTTTAAATGACCCGGAAGCAATCCAGTGAGTCGCATTTTTTGCTTTATACAATACCTGTTCAAAAGAAAGTGCCTGGCTTCCTGTTCCTTCCAGATTTGCCCAGAGATACGTTGCTTTTGCATCTTTCATGAATTGTGCCACCCAGCTGTTTCCCTTGGCAACAAACCATTGATCTTGATACATTGAGCCATACAATACAGTAGATTCAGGCTGTTTGTCTGCAACTAATTGTACCGCTTCCTTGTAGTCTTTTGTAATCTGGTCAAAAAGTATTTTAGCTTCTTTTTCTTTGCCAAAAAGAGCGCCATAAAGTTTGAGCCATTCTGCTTTTCCAAGAGGAGATTGTTCCATCCAGTCGCCTTGAATCATGATTTTCAATCCGCTTTTTTGTAAGTTTTCAATCATCGGGTTGTTATTGTCGATGCCAAAAGTGACAATCAGGTCAGGAGCGATATCGATGAGTTGTTCCATGTTTAGCTTTTCATTTTGCCCCACATTTTTGACGGAACCCTTGCCAATTAAACGACGGGTTTTCTCAGAAGATACGTAATCAGTATGCGGAAAACCAACTAATTTGTTTTCGGCACCAATCATTTCCAGGAAAGGAATATTGGTTGTTGAGGTAACCACAATCGTTTCTAACGGCACTTGAATTATGAGGTTTTTTTGTAAAGTATCGGGAATAACAGCTCCTTTTTCTTTTAAGATATAAGTGAAGTCTGTAGCAGCATTTGGCCATGGATTACTCACTTTTACCAGCGAGTACCCTTGATATTTGTAAATAGCCAGACCACTTGCATATTCAATTTCGTTGTTAGCGTTACTTATTTTTAGTGTTGCAGGGTTTTCGTTTTTTTTGCAACTGACGAATGATAAAAGTGCCACCGCAAAAAGGATTTTATAAAGATAAATTTTCATGATTCCATTTTCAATACTGGCAAAGGTAGGCCATTTATAAAATTTATTGTTTAATTTTTATAGTAAAAATTTCAACAAATACTATCTTTGACAAATGGATAGCCTAAAGATTAAAAACTGCTCCAGTTGTACAAAACCTTTTAACTGCGGGGACGATTTTCAAGGTAATAGCTGTTGGTGTGCTGATTTTCCTCCTGTTTTTTCTCCTTTAGATGGTGTGGATTGCCTTTGTCCCAGCTGTTTTGCTACGGCTTGTTCGATTAAAATTGAGGAGTATGTGGGCACAATAACCCCGGAAACGGCTAAAGGAAATAAAGCAGCAACTTTGCCTAAAACGGATCAGCTAATCGAAGGGATCGATTATTATATTGCACAAGGCAATTACGTTTTTAAGGCTTGGTTTCATTTAAAAAGAGGACATTGTTGTACTAATGGTTGCCGCCATTGTCCCTATGGATTTAAAAAGAAGTAGCATGATATATTTGATAACAGGTGGAGAACGCTCCGGAAAAAGTAGGTATGCTCAGGACCTGGCAATGGAACTTTCGGCCAGACCCATGTATGTGGCAACCGCCAGAAAATGGGATGGTGATTTTCAAAAGCGAATTGATCGTCACCAACAAGAACGTGACGAGCGCTGGATAAATATCGAGAAAGAAAAACAATGGAGCGAGATCGATTTTTCCGGTAAAGTAGCCGTGATTGATTGTGTGACCCTTTGGTTGACTAATTTTTTTGTAGACACTAAAAATGATGTCGCTTTATGTTTGGAACAAGCCAAAGCCGAATTTGAACAAGTGGCCAATCAGGAAAATACAACCGTTATTATTATCACTAATGAAATAGGCATGGGCGTACATGCTGAAACTCAAATTGGTAGAAAATTTACCGAATTACAAGGTTGGATGAATCAATATTTAGCTAAAAATGCGGATAAGGTGATTTTGATGATTTCTGGAATTCCAGTTACCATAAAACAATAAAAGATGAATTTTGTAAGTTCTTGGAGCGGAGGAAAAGACAGCTGTTATGCTGTGATGAGAGCTAGTCAAAACGGTTTTATTCCAAAGGGATTACTCAATATGATGAATGAAAACGGGAAAGTTTCCCGCTCACACAGATTGCCGTTGTCTGTTTTGAAGCAGCAAGCCTAAAAAATGCAGGTGGCTATTGAATCACTGTTTGTCCAAACTTTAAAAGTACTCAAAAACATCGTATTTCAAGATGAAAAACTTAGATGAAATTATAAAATCGCGCCGAGATACCCGTCATTTTACCTCGGAACCAGTCCCTGAATCTGTTATTGAAAAAGCATTACAGGCCGGTCATTATGCTCCTTCTGTTGGATTGACGGATGCTACAAAGTATTACCTCATTAAATCAGATGTCATAAAAAAATCCATAAAAAATTTATTTTTGGATTTTGATAAAAAAGCAGCGAATCAAACTGACACGGCAGTACAAAAAACGCAGTATCAAGCTTTAAAATTAGAGGCAATAGAGGAAGCACCGCTTGGATTGGTGATTTGTTATGATCGTTCGGTTTTGAATAATTTTACCATCGGCACCGTGGGAAGTAATGAAGCCATCAAATTTAGTGCGGTTTGTGCTGCGCAAAATATTTGGCTTTCCCTAACCGAACAAGGGTATTCCATGGGCTGGGTTTCTATTTTGAATTATAGTCAGTTCAAGGAATTATTGGGTTTGGGAGAAAATATGGAGCCTTTAGGGTATTTTTGTGTGGGAAAACCAGCTACTGATTACGACAACCAACCCATGTTACAGCAATTGAATTGGAAACAAAAATCAGAAAGTCCATCTGTCGAAGAAATTACGAAAGTGCATCAAAAAGATAATATTTCGGTGCCGGAATTTAAGACTGCAATTCTAGATACAATCCATTTATCTGAAGCACTGCAGTATAAAATCGATCAGAAGACCAAGCCAACAGGTTCATTGGGTGTTTTGGAAGTTTTAGCCAAACAAATTGGCGAAGTTTTTCAAACATTGGAACCAAAAATTTTAGAACCTACACTTGTTGTTTTTGCTGCAGATCACGGAATTGCTGCCCACGGTGTTAGCGCTTATCCACAAGATGTTACCAGACAAATGGTGGCTAATTTTCTGGACGGTGGAGCTGCAATAAATGTGTTTTGTAAACAAAATTCCATCAAATTAGCCATAGTTGATGCAGGAGTAAATTATGATTTTTCGATGACGAGTACTTTGATTTCGGCCAAAATTGCCAAAGGAACCCAATCGTTTCTGCAGGGTCCTGCAATGAGTCTTACCGAATTGCAGCACTGTTATACCAAGGGGAATGAAATTGTTACCGCTATTGCCAAAACGGGAAGTAATTGTATTGGTTTTGGAGAAATGGGTATTGGGAATACATCAACTGCTTCAGTTTTGATGAGTGTAATTACTGGAATTGCAATTGAAGACTGTATCGGAAAAGGAACGGGAGTTAGCGATGAAAGACTACTTCAAAAACACCGGTTACTCAAAAAAGCTATTGAGGATTATCAAGGCTCGCCAACATTAGAAGATAAGTTAGCTCATTTTGGTGGCTTTGAAATTATGCAAATGGCTTCTGGAATGCTCACGGCACATCAAAACAGAATGCTGCTTCTTGTAGATGGATTTATTTGCAGTGTGGCTTTTTTGATTGCCTATAAAAAAAATCCACTGATTCTAAAAAATGCTGTTTTCTGTCATTGTTCTGCAGAACAGGCGCATGCTAAATTATTGGATTATTTAGGTGTAAAAGCCTTGCTCCAACTTGACTTGCGCTTGGGCGAAGGAACGGGTTGTGCGGTGGCTTTTCCAATTATTCAATCGGCAGTTGCTTTTTTTAATGAAATGGCCAGTTTTGACAGTGCCGGTGTGAGTACAAAATAATAATTTTTTCAGTCCAAATTCATAAATAGAGCACTAAAAACGACATAAAATCCAGATTGCATTCACATGAAAAAAGAACTACACATATTTTTTACCGCATTGATGTTTTACACCCGAATTCCCTGTCCTAAAAACATCGATCATAACTCGGATTATTTAAACAAGGCATCTCGTTATTTTCCTTTAATTGGTTGGATTGTAGGTACTATTAGTTTTATAGTCTATGATGTATCGGTTGGTGTTTTTACCCCTGAAATAGCGATTGTTCTCTCGATGATTGCTGGAATCCTTACTACCGGTGCTTTTCATGAAGATGGTTTTGCTGATGTTTGTGATGGTTTTGGTGGGGGTTGGACCAAAGAAAAAATCTTGGTGATAATGAAAGACAGTGCCATTGGAGCTTATGGCGCCATAGGTTTGGTACTGCTGTTTTTATTGAAGTTTCAGGCTGTTTCGGAGGTGCTTAGTCCTTCTTCAGCAAAGAATTTATTGTTATTTGTTGCAGCACATTCCGTGAGTCGTCTGGCAGCCATTTCTATTGTTTTTACGCATCAGTATTCCCGTGAAGATGCTTCGAGTAAAAGCAAGCCCATTGCGCAAAGTTATTCCTGGCGTGAGGTGATTGGGGCGTTCTTTTTTGGGTTGTTACCGCTTATTGTTTTGTCTTTTTTTCATTGGCAAATGCTGTTGGTGTTAGTGCCGGTTTTTATCACCCGCTTTTTTCTGGCTCGTTATTTTCATAAATGGATAGACGGCTATACGGGGGACTGTCTTGGTGCAACACAGCAAGTTTGTGAAATTATATTCTACTTATCTTCTATTGCTTTATGGAAGTTTATTTAGTACGCCATACCGAAACCGTTTGTGAAAAAGGAATTTGCTACGGACAAGCTGATGTGGCATTGTTGGAACCTTATGAACAACAATTTGAAGCCATAAAAGCACAAATTCCTGCTGAAAGTATCGTGTACTCTAGTCCGTTGAATCGGTGCGTGGAGTTGGCAAACTTCCTATCATCAACAAAAATACAAATGGACTCCCGGTTAATGGAAATGAATTTTGGTGATTGGGAATTAAAAAATTGGGATAGCATTCCTGTTATCGATTTGACCCCTTGGATGAATGATTTCGTTCATGTTCGTGTGCCAAACGGGGAGTCTTTTACAGACCTCCATGATAGAGTTAGCGATTTTTTAGATCATGAACTTCCTAAAAAGACCATTAAACCTATTGTGATCGTGACCCATGCCGGAGTGATTCGAAGTATTTTGTGTAAAATTACAAAGTTGCCACTACGAGATGCGTTTCAAAATAAAGTGAACTTTGGAGCGGTGATTAAAATTGAAATATAAAATTGAGAATAGTGTAGGATAATAACGTAATATAATTTTATCTTTGCCGCCGTAATGAGGTTGCTGTTTTTTTTTTCAAACCAGCATTAAAAGGGAATCAGGTAAGCGATTACAGATTTCAGTATTCAGATTAGAGAGTTTACATCCTAAATCAAGAATCCTAAATCAAGAATCAAAAATCCTGGGCTGTACCCGCAACTGTAAGCTATAAAGCTTGTTGTTATCTACAAAACCACTGTTCGTCTTTGCGAATGGGAAGGTAAACAACAAGACGCGAGCCAGGAGACCTGCCTGTTACATCGAGTATCAAACTTTCGGGAAAAAAGGTTTGGGTATGGGTAATTCTATGCTTTTCTCCCATTTATAGTCATGTGGCAGTACCATAAAACTGCTATTAAATGTTTCAAAATGAACAAGAAAATCGTTCGTATTAGTGCGCTCTGCGTACTGATGACTTCGTGTGCTTTCGCACAACAAAAAGACACCATTGCATCCACAAATCAATTGGATGAGGTCGTAATTTCCGATTCTAAATTTGCTTTGCCAAAAGAAAAGTCCGGAAAAGTAATCGTAAAAATTACAGCCGAAGATTTAAAGAGAAGACAAGGGCAAACTGTAGCTACCATTTTGAGTTCAGTAGCCGGAATTGAAATCAACGGAAACCAAAGCCGGAATGGAAAGGATTTAGGGGTTTACATTCGTGGGGGACGAAATCATCAAGTGCTAATTCTTATTGATGGCGTTCCGGTTACCGATGCTTCTGGAATTAGCTTATCGTATGATTTGCGCTTGCTGCCCGTTGAACAAATAGAAAGTATTGAGGTGATGAAAGGCGCTTCAAGTACTTTATACGGATCAGGTGCCGCTGCCGGAGTTATTAATATTACGTTGAAAAAAGCCTCCAAAAAAGCGATTGCAGCAAATGCATACCTTAATGTGGGCACCCAAACGATTGCCAATCAGGAAAATTATAGTATAAATGACTACAGCCAAGGGGTTGCTTTGAACGGAAGCGCTGAAAAAATTAATTATTATGCTTCCTTAAACAGCACCGAAACCACGGGAATTTCTGAGGCAAAATCACCTAATGACGCTGTTTTATTTGAAGCTGATCGTTTTTCCAGAGTGAACTCAGTGGTGAAAATTGGTTTCAAGCCAACAGCTAAATTAGATTTGGATTTCTTTGCAAACTACGATAAAATAAAAAGCGATTTTGATGCAGGATCTTTTGCGGATAACGATGAAAACAGCAGTGCCTCTGAACAATTTCGAGTTGGGTTTACACCAAAATACAAATATAAAAAAGGAGAATTTGTAATCAATTCAAGTGCTAATTTAATTACAAGGTCCATTTTTAATTATGGAACAATGTTGGATTATAAATCCAGAAGCGTCAATGCAGATGCGTTTAATAAATATGAAATTTCACCTGAATTATTCCTGGTAACAGGTGCTCAATTTCAATTTCATGAAATGTCTAATGAGAGCCCGTACGAGGCCATAGCAAATGAATTGGCCAAATTTAATATGATTGATCCCTATGTGACGGCGGTTTATAGCTCTGAATTTGGGTTAAACCTGAATTTGGGAGCTCGTTACAACATGCACAGTAAATACGGAAATAATTTAGTTTACAATGTAAATCCTTCTTTTTCATTTCCTAATTTACCCTTGAAACTATTAGTTTCTTACAGTACGGCATTTGTAGCCCCTAGCTTGTATCAATTGTATTCTCCTTATGGTGATTTGAATTTATCCTCAGAGAAAGATAAAACATTTGAATTGGGTTTTGAAACAACGATGATTGATAAAAAATTGGTTCTGAATGCTTTGGTTTTTCAAAGAGAGGAAGAAAATGCGATTGGGTTTGATTTAGTGTCTTACAAGTATTTTAATGTTGCGGGTCTAAATAAAGTCAAAGGGTTTGAGACCATGATTTCGTATGCTTTGACGGCTAAAATAAATTTGAATGCCAATTATGCGTTTACAGAATTAGAAAAACAATCGCGAGTGCTGAATCCAAAACACAAAGCGAACGCCGCAGTTGATCTGCAAGCAACGCCACGTTTGGCTTTTAATGCCACATATCAATTTGTTTCGGATCGCTATTTTGAGTATACAACATATCCGGCACCCACTTTTGATCCGGTATTGAATTCTGAAATACTGAAAGATTACCAGCTGATCAACATGAATGTACGGTATGAGTTGATCAAAAATCGAATGAATATTTTTGCAGCAGCAGATAATATTTTAGATAAGGATTTTGTTGAAACAAGAGGGTTTAGTACCAGAGGACGAAATTTCAAAGTAGGTTTGAATATCAAAATGTAATACCATTGCATTATTCCATAAAAAAAGAGGCTTTCAGTGATGAAAGCCTCTTTTTAGTTTATAAAATATTCTTATTTCAATTCTGAAATGAATGCTACGATAGTTGCTGCAATTTTATTTTGTTCCACATCATTGGTTAAATAGTCTCTGTCACCAAGGTTTGACATATAACCCAATTCAACGAGTACAGCCGGCACTTCTGATTTTTTTAAAATGTAGAATGGAGCTTTCTTTATTTCTGATGATTTTATAGTAGTATTGCGGATAAATTTGTTGCGAAGTTCCACCGCAATTTCATTTGACCTTTCATTCGCAATTGATTCTGTGGCAATATAAAATTCCATTCCTGATTTTGATAGATTTAAATTTTGATTGACATGAAGTGACAAAACTAAATCAGGTTTGATTTTGTTGATCAGCGCAGAACGGTCACTCAAAGAAAGAAATTGGTCTCCAATTCTTGTAAGGTGTATGGTCACTTTCTCATTATTATTCAAAAATTTGATTTTGTTTGTGATTTGCGCTACAATTTGTTTTTCAGTAGCACTACTGGAAGTTGCTCCAAAATCAGATCCACCATGTCCGGCATCAATAACAACATTTATTTGTTTGGATGGGACAGTATTCGGAATTACAAATGCAAAAGAGACGACGGTGGCAAGAGTTAGAAATAACGGAATTGCTTTTTTCATGTGGTTTTTTTTAATTTGTTATTCAATTGTAGCTAACAAAAATAAGAATTATTGTGTAACTTTATTTTATTCTAAAGCTCTCAAAAGACCTTCTGGTGCTTTCTCGATGTACATTTGGTTTTGGATTCCTTTTATTGATTTGGCATCCGTGAAAAACTCAAAATCTTGTCCGGGACTTTGTCGCAATACTCGACCAGTTCCAGTAATTTTCCCAATGGCTGTTCGTAATAAAGGTTCCGCAGAATCGCCAAGAACTCCCAGAGTGCTCAATGTTTCTTTTTGTAGAAAATCAGGTTGTAACCCATTGAAGTAATCTCCAAAACCAACTGAATTGACAATTTTTAACACGATTGGCTGCATGGCATATCTGTGATTGGGATTCCTGCTTTGAGCTCCAAAAGTCGGGGAGTCATAAAGCGTTACGGATCCTACGTTTTTTCCTACTGTAACATCCCCAATTTGTATAACTTGAATGTGAGGTTCTAGCCCGTTGATTACTAACTCGCTTGCTGATGCAGAGCTTTTCGTAGTTAAAATATAAATTTTAGTCAATCCTAAACTATTGATGGCTGTGCTTCCTATTTTATCGGTAAAATAATTGAATAATGCTTCGGGATTTTCAGCCTCGAAATAAGCATTAATTTTTGCATTCCATTGTTGTTTAGCAAAGACTTTTCCTTTAAATTGCCCGGTAATCATACTTGCTAATCGTGTAGCCGTTTGCACAGAACCTCCTCCGTTATATCTTAAATCTAAAACCAAATCAGTAACTCCTTGTGATTTTAGAGATGCAAAAGCGTCGTTTAATTGAGTGTCAAAATTAGCATAAAAGCCATTGTACATCAAATAGCCTATTTTGTGAGAGCCGGAGGGGATTACTTTATTGATTAAAATTGGATTTTCGGATAGGACTGTTTTTGTCAATGCCACTGATTTACCGTTGCTGACAATTGTAGTTCCGTTAAAATCAGCAAGATTTAGTGTGTAATTTTCGTTTGAACCAAAAAGTAACGATTCATAATTGCTTAAAGTCAGCTGTGTACCATTTACGGCAGTAAAAAAATCACCACGTTTTATAGCTTTACTGGAGGCGTCTGAGTTTGCAATAATATAGCGAACGTTACCAAATATTTCAGTTGTACTACCCGGTTTATAACTTAAACCAAAATCGACACCATTGTTTTTAGTAGTGCCCTGAAGCGTTCCTTCAAGTTCTAAATAATCGCTTACAATCCAACTAAATCGATCCGTAGAAGGAGTAACCCGCAACGCATCAAATAAATCCTCAGGCACCGGATATTCCCTTAAAAAAGAGTTTAGTGCAGTTTGATCCGCGAATCGGTTATCGGCTAAATTTGGAACATCAGCTTGCCACAAATAGTACAGATTCATTCCTTTCCAAATAAAATCCTGAATCTCCAGACTTGCAGGTGGTGTCACGTCATCATTGTCCTGACAGCTTTGTAAAGTGAAAGTAGCTATGAAAAATAAAAGTGTAAATTTGAATACTGTTCTCATAATTGTATTTTAATACTTTATTAACGTAAAAATACTAACTTTAGTTTTATTTTATGTTTTTTTGTTGCAAAAATAAATAGGATTCATCTTAATAGTATAACTCGTTTGATTTTTAATGGATATGAAAGAGTACGCAATCCGGGTGTCACTTTCCCGGGCACGAAAAACGATTAAAGAATTTATGATACAAATACACAATTATGGAATCAAATAAAGTCGAGGGTTTATTAGAAAAATACTTTCAGGGAGCGACCACTTTAGTCCAAGAAAAAGAGTTACGGGATTATTTTTCGTCTCAGGATGTTGCTTCGCATTTACAACAGTATGCTTCATTATTTGACTGTTTTGCTGTTGCAAAAGAGCAGCAGAATATGAATAAAACTCCAGTATTTGAAGTTGTTATGGCTAAAAACAAGAATAAAAAAGGGAATTTAGGCTGGGTTTCTATTGCAGCTTCAGTTGTTGTTTTGATGGGAATAGCAACGTATGTCCTTTTTGATTTGGATGCTACAAAAGAAAATACAAATTTAGGAACCTATGAAGATCCTGAAGCCGCTTTTAGGGCCACTCAAAAAGCATTGTCATTATTATCCAAGAATGTGAATATTGGCATAAAAAGTGTACAATACATTGAAGAATATCAAACCGTTAAAAACAGGGTTTTTGTAAGCGCTAAAAAAGAGTGGAAAAGATCCTAAAAATCAAACTAAGAATACTAACAATAAAATAATTAAATAAAATGAAAGCAACCATTCAAAAAAGTATCAATAGGAGTTTTAGCAAAAAGTGTCTGATCACTTTAGTATTTCTAGTTATTTCGAGTCCATTTTTTGCGCAAGCAGTCTTTGACAAATTTGACGGACAAGATGATGTTACGTCCATTATAGTCAATAAAAAAATGTTCGACTTGATGAGTAAGGTCAAAGTAGATGCTTCTGATAAAGAAACGCAACAGTACCTGAGTTTGATAAAAAAATTGGACAACCTAAAAGTTTTTACTACAAAAAGTACCAGAGCAGAGGGAGAAATGAAAGCTGCTGCAGAGAAGTACATCAAAACAGCGGGATTAGAAGAGTTGATGCGCGTGAATGAAAACGGAAGGAATATAAAAATTCTGGTAAAATCAGGAACTTCAGATTCTCAAATTAGAGAATTGCTGATGTTTATTGAAGGAGCTAAAAATGAGGATACAGTGCTGATGTCATTGACAGGAAATTTTGATTTGAATGAAATTTCAGTTCTTACCGATAAGATGCGAATTCCAGGAGGTGATGACTTAAAAAAAGCAACTAA
The DNA here is from genome assembly GCF_003970395.1 of Flavobacterium sp. GSP27. NCBI lineage: Bacteria > Pseudomonadati > Bacteroidota > Flavobacteriia > Flavobacteriales > Flavobacteriaceae > Flavobacterium > Flavobacterium sp. GSP27. The sequence continues at coordinate 18,185 of NZ_RYDP01000022.1, forward strand.
AGGCAGAAAATAAGAGGAACCCAACCAGCGTAATGATTATGATGAGCGTATTGCAACAATCGAACATTGATTTAGAACAATTGAAGCCGCTATAGCAGTTCATGAAATAAACAGAGTTATATCTATAAAAAAAAGCGTCTTGATGTTGTAATCGAGACGCTTTTTTTATGCCTATTTCAAGAATATTATTTGCAAAACATTTTTTTATTTTTAACGGCACTTTGGCTTCCTAATTTAATGGCTTTGGTGAAATCAGCGCACGCATTTTTTTTATTTTGAATGTGAATATTAGATAACCCTCTAAGATTATAGGCAATGTAGTCTTTAGGATTTAACGTGATAGATATCGTGCAATCTTCAATGGCTCCCGTATAATTTTTAGCCTTGTAATTGATGTCAGCCCTGGTGGTATAAGCATCTCCTTTTTTAGGTTCAATGAGGATGGTTTTATTGACATCATCTAACGCCCCTTTTATATCGCCTGATTTTTGTTTCAAAAGGGCTCTGTTTAAGTAGGCTTCAGCAAACAATGGATCAGCTCGTATGGCTTTAGTATAATCAGCAATAGCGCCTTTTAGATTGCCTGTTTCTGCTTTTTTTAAAGCTTGGTCAAAAAATTCGTAGGCAATTGGACTCTGACTCCAGCCAGTTAAGGAACTTAATAATAATGCAAGAAAAATTAATTTTTTCATAAAAATTTTAGGTTTCAAATTGGGAGAATTTATTCAATTATTAATTAGATATCTATTATTTAAAGGTACAATTCTTTTTATTTATTTTGATAACGAATAGAAATCGATTTTATTTTAAAAGCGTATTTAAGATTGTTTCTAGGCCAGTTTTAAAAAGTATGATTTTGGATAAAAAAGTATTTGATGTGGATCACTGCAATTAAAATTGTGTGCAATAATTTAGTTGTATAACGTATTAATTTTTTAGGACTCTTATTACTACCAATAGTATTTAATTTGTCATTTTTACAAAAAAGAAATCACACAACTAAAGTTTTTTTTAATAAGATTAAATCTTATTAAAAATGATAAAAAAGCTAAATTTTATCGATGAAAGCAAGTTCGTTACAAGCGAAGGACTGTCTTAATAATATATATGCAACCCGTTAAACTCTCTTTATAACGGTATTTTCATAAATCAAATGGAATTGCTGAGAAGTTAAAATAAAGAATAACAACTAAACATCAGGTAAATTTAGTATTGAAAACCAAAAGGTAATTTTCCGTTGTTGTCTCTGTTTATTCTTTACAATAAATATTTGTTTTCCTTTATCAAGAGGTAAAGGACTTATTAAATAGCGCCAATTGTAATCTTACGACCGGCCTTATGCATACATGTTTTGTAGAAGTATGGATTTTTGATAAACAATAGAAACTCTTACATTGTTTAAAAATCACATTCACCAATGTATATGTGGGGTTTTACAGCGGATTTGGGAGTTTTTTTGTCAGTGGTATTCCCTTTTTTTTCTTTCAGTATTCGTATTTTGATGAATTTAATTTGCTGAAAATAAAAATCAGGACAATGTAGGGTATTGATTTTAAGCGATAAATATACAATTGGCATGAAAAATTAAAATTGGTTCATTTCTTTTCCGAAGGACGAAATGTACGGCGTAATGTGTAATATTTACAATTGGTTGAGTGCTAGATCTTTTCTGGTTTTTACATTGTAATAATAAAATACCAAGCTTTTGACTGAAAACGTTTTCGTCCTTTTTTTTTGTTAAACATAATTAATTTCTTTTATTTCGATCTTTACTTTTATTACTTTTGGCGCCCAATGAAAGTAGTTGTATTTTTCTTATACTTATGTTTCCACCTGTTAGGTGGAGAAAATTATGCTCATGCAGCAACGCATGATAGTCGTGTAAGCAACGCTTTAACGTCAAGCAGTGTAAAAAATGGAGAAGTAAGATTTGCTAACAACGATTATAGCAATAGTAAAGTTATTTCAGCTGGTTTTGAATTAGAAGAGGAGTGCTTCAGCGGTGAAAATCTTAAAAATAAGGATTCAGATAATTTTTTTACTAATAAAATAGACTTGACCAGAAGCTGGTATTTGTTGTTTTCCTGTCAGCCTGTTTTAAATTATTATACCAAGAATTTTAAAATCTTCGCCCCATTTTGTGGCCAATCAAATCCTATTTATATTAGTCAGGGTGTTTTAAGAATTTGATAATTACTTCACGTCAATTTCCAAAGTTTAGATCCTTACTTACCTCGTGAAAATATAGCATCTTATTTTTCGGTATGGGAATACAGATACTTTTCAGGAAGCTGATGACTTTTTACGTCTAAAGGAATTCTTAATTCCAAGTATCAAATCGCTTAATTTCCATTTTATATTATGAAAAGAATACTCGTTTTCACGGGCTTAATTGCCTTGTTGTGCCTTACAGGCTGTACAACTAAAAAAGAAGAAAAAGAAGAAGCTGAAAAATTTACAGTAACAAATCCAATAAAAATAGATACTTCGTATACCAAGGAATATGTTTCGCAAATAAAATCTGTTCGAAATATTGAAATCCGAGCACAAGAAAAAGGGTATCTGCAAAACATCTATGTGGATGAAGGGCAGTTTGTGAAGGCAGGTCAGTTATTGTTTAGAATCATGCCAAGAATTTATGAAGCTGAACTGCAAAAAGCAAAAGCGGAAGAAAAAGCTGCACTAATCGAATTACTGAATGCCAAAACCTTGGTGGATAAAAATGTGATTTCAAAAAACGAGCAAGCGATGGCACAAGCTAAACTTGAACAAGCTAAAGCCGAAGTGTCACTGGCAAAAATTCATTTGTCATTTACCGAAATCAGAGCGCCTTTTGACGGTACCATTGACCGCATTCCTTTGAAACTAGGAAGTCTTATTGATGAAGGTGAATTGCTGACAAGCCTTTCTGACAATAGTCAGATGTTTGCTTATTTTAATGTTTCGGAACCGGAATATATCGATTATCAAACCAATTTAAAAAATCGTGCCGAAACAAATGTAACGCTAATTTTAGCGAACAATCAACCCTTTAAATACAGAGGAAAAGTTGAAATTATTGAAAGCGAATTCAATAACGAAACTGGGAATATTGCTTTCCGAGCAAAATTCCCTAATGGAGATAAACTGTTAAGAAATGGAGAAACAGGGGAGGTTCAGATGCTGGTTCCGCTTCGAAATGCCATTGTAATTCCGCAAAAAGCAACGTATGAAATTCAAGATAAGAAATATGTTTTTGTGGTCGATAAAAATAATAAAGTGCGATCCAGGGAAATAACTATAAATAGTGAAATGCCAGACTTGTATGTCGTAAGCAGTGGTATTTCGGAGAATGATAAAATCGTGTTAGAAGGGGTTCAAAAAGTAAAAGAGGAGGACAAAATCAAGTATGAATATCTAGCACCTAATGCGGTTCTGGCTCATTTGCGATTAAAAGCGGAATAACTTCGTAATTCCAATTTGGTTTAATCATTAAAAAATAAATAGATGTTTAATAAATTCATTGAAAGACCAGTTCTATCGATAGTAATATCGCTAATAATAGTCTTTTTGGGCGCCTTGGCTTTAACAAATTTGCCAGTGACTCAATTCCCTTCAATTTCTCCACCAAAAGTCAATATAACCGCCGATTTTCCTGGCGCTAACGGTGAACTGATGATCAAATCAGTAATTATTCCGTTAGAAAGAGCCTTGAATGGTGTTCCAGGAATGAAATATATGACTTCTGATGCGGGTAATGATGGAGAGGCTAGCATACAAGTAATATTTAATTTAGGTACAGACCCAAATCAAGCGGCAATAAATGTTCAAAATCGGGTTGCTTCGGTAGTTAATAAATTACCGCCATTAGTGGTAAGAGAAGGTTTAAAGATTACACGTGAAGAATCGAGTATGCTCATGTATGTAAATCTTTATAGTAAGGATAACAATACCGATCAAAAATTTCTTTACAACTTTGCCGAAATTAATATCCTTTCCGAATTGAAAAGGGTAAATGGAGTAGGGTTTGCTGATGTTTTGGGTACGCGTGAGTACGCCATGAGAATTTGGTTGAAACCCGACAGAATGTTGGCCTATAAAATCTCTACAGATGAGGTTATGGAAGCATTGGCCAATCAAAGTTTGGAAGCATCTCCTGGTAAAACCGGGGAAAGCTCCGGTAAACGATCTCAGGCATTTGAATATGTATTGAAATATTCTGGGCGATTTACTACAAAAGAGCAATACGGAAACGTTGTTTTACGAGCTAGCGCTGACGGTGAAATTTTACGATTAAAAGACGTTGCTAATATTGAGTTTGGAAGCTCCATGTACGATATTTACTCGAACCTAAACGGTAAGCCTTCTGCTGCAATTGTATTGAAGCAATCGTACGGTAGTAATGCCAGCCAGGTTATTAAAGAGGTAAAGGCAAAATTAGCTGAAATTAAGAAAAATTCTTTCCCGAAAGGAATGGATTATGAAATAAGTTATGACGTTTCTAAATTTCTGGATGCTTCTATCGAAAAAGTAATTCACACTTTGGTTGAAGCCTTTATTCTGGTGGGATTGGTTGTGTTTTTGTTCTTAGGAGATTGGAGATCAACTATTATACCGGCAATTGCAGTGCCAGTTTCACTTATTGGAACTTTTGTTTTCATGCAATTCTTTGGAATTTCGCTCAACCTTATTACTTTGTTTGCATTGGTATTAGCGATCGGTGTCGTGGTTGATGATGCTATTGTGGTGATCGAAGCCGTGCATGCCAAGATGGAAGAAGAACATCTTTCAGCCATAAAAGCTACAAAAAAAGCGATGCATGAAATTGCGGGTGCTATTATTGCTATTACCTTTTTGATGGCTGCGGTATTCATTCCAGTTGCTTTTATGTCAGGCCCTGTGGGGATATTCTATCGTCAGTTCTCCATCACTATGGCTACTGCAATTATTCTATCTGGTATTGTGGCGTTAACGCTTACACCGGCACTTTGTGCGATGATGTTGAAAAATAATCATGGAAAGCCTAAAAAGAGAACTCCAGTAAACAGATTTGTAGATGGATTTAATACTACGTTTAATACTACGGCTGGAAAGTATCAAAATGCGTTGAGTCGTATCATTAACAGAAGAACCATTACTTTTATAACCCTTGTAGGTTTCTGTATAGGAACATGGGTAATAAGCAGCAACGTACCTTCTGGTTTTATTCCAAATGAAGATCAAGGAATGTTTTATGCTATTATTCAAACCCCTCCAGGTTCATCATTAGAAAGAACCAATAGTGTTGCAGAAAAACTTCAAAAGATCGCAGAAACTGTCGAAGGAGTCAAATCAGTTTCTGCTTTGGCAGGTTATGAAATTCTGACAGAAGGTACCGGCTCTAGCACCGGAACTTGTTTGATAAACCTTAAAGATTGGAGCGATAGGAAAAATGCAGTACAAGAGGTTATGGCAGAATTAGAAGAAAAAGCTAAAGACATTCCCGGTGCTAATATTGAATTTTTCCAGCCGCCTGCTGTCCCTGGGTATGGAGCTGCAGGAGGGTTTGAACTTCGTTTGCTTGACAAAGCAGGTTCAGGGGATTATAAAAAAATGGAAACAGTGAATACTGAATTCGTAAAAGAATTGAATAAACGTCCTGAGCTAGCTTCGGTATTTAGCTTTTACAGTGCCAGTTTTCCGCAGTTTATGATGAAAGTTGATAATGATTTGGCACAGCAAAAAGGTGTGTCCATTGATAATGCCATGAATACGTTATCTACACTAGTGGGAAGTAACTATGAAATTAGCTTTATTAAGTACGGATTTAATTACAAAGTAATTGTGCAGGCAGCTCCTGAATACAGAGCTTTGCCGGAAGATATTTTAAAATTGTATGTAAAGAATAACCGAGATGAAATGGTCCCATTTTCTGCTTTCATGAAGCTGGAAAAAGTATATGGATTGTCGGAAATTACACGGCACAATATGTATACTTCTGCTGAAATAAGTGGAGCCGCAGCTGAAGGTTATAGTAGTGGTGAAGCCATTAAAGCGATTCAGGACGTGGCAGAGAAAAAACTGCCTAGAGGGTATGGTATTGACTGGGCGGGAATTTCTGCCGATGAAGTAGCGCAAGGGAATCAGGCCATTTGGATCTTCCTGATTTGTTTAGGTTTTGTATACTTAGTTTTAGCAGCACAATATGAGAGTTTTATTTTGCCATTATCGGTGATTCTCTCTTTACCAGCCGGTATTTTTGGTGCGTTCCTTTTATTAAAGCTAACAGGCTTAGAAAATAATATTTATGCTCAGGTAGCTATGGTCATGCTTATTGGTTTATTGGGTAAAAATGCCGTTTTGATTGTCGAGTTTGCTATTCAAAGACATGCAGCAGGAAAATCAGTGCTCGAAGCAGCGATGGAAGGTTCTAAAGCTAGGTTTCGCCCTATTTTGATGACTTCATTTGCCTTTATTGCAGGTTTAATTCCTTTGGTGTTTGCCTCTGGACCTGGTAAAATTGGTAACAGAACTATTGGTACTGCCGCAGCTGGTGGTATGCTTATAGGAACAATTTGCGGTGTATTTATTATTCCTGGGTTGTACTACGTTTTTGGTAGAATCGCAGAAAAATACAAGCTAGTAAAAAAGGAAAAAGAAAATCCATTAACGGAAGAAATTGATAATAATCATGTATAAAATCAAGTTGTATAAATATAGTATCTCGTTAGGTGTTTTCCTGACGGTGGTAAGCTGTAAAGCTCCGACAATAGCTACTTTAGAGGTCAATCGCCCTATTCCGGAATCTTTCGGCAGTAATGGAGATTCCACGAATATGGCTGCTATTCAATGGGGTAATTTCTTTAAAGACAAAAACCTGATAGCTTTGATTGATACAGCGCTCCAAAATAATCAGGAGCTGTTGATCACTTTGCAGGAAATTGAAATTGCAAAGAATGAAATCCGAATCAAAAAAGGGGCGTTGTTTCCAACAGTTGGTTTACGGGCTGGCTCCGGAGTTGAAAAGGTAGGACGGTACACCAGTCAAGGAGCTGGTGATGCAGCTACAGAAATTGTTCCCGGCATTGAAGTTCCAGATGCGCTAAAGGATTATACCGTGGCTGCTTATGCAAAATGGGAAGTAGACATTTGGAAGAAATTGCGCAATTCTAAGAAAGCTGCTGTGAGCAGGTATTTATCTACTGTAGAAGGGAAAAATTTTGTGATAACAAACCTTATCGCTGAGGTTGCAGATTCGTATTATGAATTACGATCACTCGACAGCCAGTTGGGAATTGTAAAACAGAATATCAACTTGCAAAGTAATGCCCTGGAAATTGTCAGAATTCAGAAACAAGCCGCTAGGACTACTGAATTAGCTGTTCAAAAGTTTAAAGCGGAGGTATTAATTTCCAGAAGTATGGAATTTGATATTCTTCAGAAGATAAAGGAAACGGAGAATAGGATTAATTTTTTGCTGGGACGCTATCCACAAGAAATAGCGCGGGATAAAAGTGATTTTTTAAGTTTACTACCTTCGGGAATCAATTCGGGAATTCCATCACAATTATTAGCGAATCGTCCGGATATTAAACAAGCAGAATTAGAATTAGCTGCCGCAAAGCTGGATGTGAAAGTGGCTCGGGCGGAATTTTATCCTTCTCTTGATATCACGGCAGCATTAGGAATACAGGCATTTAAGCCTTCTTATTTCTTTAAGTTCCCGGAATCAGTACTTTATTCGCTCGCGGGTGATATTGCTGGACCACTAATCAATCGGAACGCGATTAAAGCCGAGTTTTACAACGCCAATTCAAGGCAACTTCAGGCGATGTATAATTATCAGCGTACGCTTTTAAATGCGTATCTGGAAGTATCTAATCAACTTTCTAGAATTGGTAATTTGGAGAAGAGTTATAATTTAAAATCACAACAAGTAGATGCTCTTAACAAGTCTATAGATATAGCAGGTGATTTATTTAATTCTGCCAGAGCCGATTATTTTGAAGTTTTGATGACGCAACGTGATGCGCTGGAATCTAAACTCGAGCTTATAGAAACTAAAAAAGCGCAGCTTAATGCCGTAGTCCATGTTTACAGGGATTTAGGCGGCGGTTGGAAATAAAAAAACAAATTAAAGGTAAGAGCCAGTTCATTTTGACTGGCTTTTTTTTGGTATAAATAGTAATTTATGCGAATCAAGGGTTGAAAAAGAAAGAAATATCTGTTTAAAAATTAGATTAATAAGCTGATAATCAGTATATTTATAGTATATCTAACGCACATTTAAATATATGATTAATCAGCCTAAAGCCCTAAAATTAATAAAAATCTACTCAATAATCTGCGACAGATTTGAAAAAGATTTAAAATATACTTGCGAACGTTTTAGCAACAATGATAAGCAAGATTTAACAGACCAAGAAATTATGACCATTTATCTATTCGCAGTTCAAGAAGAACAACGCTTTAGCATCAAACAGATTCACAAATATGCTTGTGATTATTTGATTGATTGGTTTCCAAAACTCGGTTCATATACTGCTTTTCTAATCGGCTTAACCAATTGTCGGAAGCTTTTAGACGTTTTACATCTTCGTTGTTTGAAGATTTTATACCCTCTGACTGTTTTGCTGATCAAAGTTTACTGGATTCAATGCCAATAATCACTTGTTCTGGAAAGCGTAATGCAAAAGTAGCTAAAGAACTGACCGACAAAGGATATTGCTCTACTAAAAGCTTGTATTATTATGGTGTGAAATTACACGCATTGGCTTTTAGACGTTTAGATAAAATCCCTTTTCCTGAGGAAATTCAAATAACTCCAAAAGAGCGTTTGGATGCAATTATTAAATTACTGCCTTATGTGATACCTAAAAATTCACATATTGAAATTGATAGCCCAGCACATCATTTCCAGCAAATGAATTTAACAATAATTGAACAAACTTTAAGATTAGAAGAGCATGGCTAAAATAAAAATATCTAATTTAGATGACCTAGAGCAGTTGGTTTTAAATCCTAAAGTATCGAAAAAAGATAAATTCCGAATATTTGTGCAGGCTCTACGATCATTCCCCATTGTATTCATTGAGATTAATGGCATTGAGGATGGCAACAATTTACTTATTCCCAGGATGCTGACAATAATTAGAGAGATACGGGATGATCCAACTGCATCGAGTTACTCAGGGCTAACGGTAACGTTCTTGGAACGGGATAAGGAAGCCCCTCCAGCAGATGCAATAATTGATTTTATAGATTAAAGAAAAAACCCGATACGAAAACTAAATTGTATCGGGTTTTTTATGCTTAAAATAATGATTAGCGATTAAATAGCGACTAAAATACCTGTAACTATCTAATAATCAATGTTTATAGTGACCACGGTGGGATTTGAACCCACACGCCCTTGCGAGCACCAGCCCCTCAAGCTGGCAAGTCTACCGTTTCTCCACGTGGCCTTATAAAAAAAAAGGTCCAGTAATAAATTACTCGACCTTTTGTGACCCGACTGGGGCTCGAACCCAGGACCCCATCATTAAAAGTGATGTGCTCTACCAACTGAGCTATCGAGTCA
>NZ_RYDP01000023.1:0-25253 GCF_003970395.1 Flavobacterium sp. GSP27
TTACTTGTCAAAATTTCTTTTAACAGGATTCAAATCTTTGGAAAACAATCTGTTTTGCTTTTTGTCATGTACTTAACATAAACATATAAAAAAAATGAAAGTTAATTACTATTTTATTTTATTGAGTACACTATGGTTTTTTACTATTAAAGCACAAGAAAACAGCACTTTAAATGGAATTATTACAGACGAATCAGGCAAACCTCTTATTGGTGCATCAATCAACATTAATACCACATCTAAGAACACGATAACTGATATTGCTGGAAGTTACCAATTGCAAAATATAAAATTCGGCACTTACACAATTCAAGTGGCCTATCTTGGTTACGAAAGCCAAAAAATTTCAATCTCCTTAAACCAATCCGAAACAACACAAAATTTTATTTTAAAAGAAAGTTCCTTTCAATTAGATGGTATTATTGTTACCGCCCAAAAAAGAGAACAATTAAATAAAGATGTTCCCATCGCCATTACCTCTTATGGGGGGAAATTTATTGAAAATTTAGGGATTTCAGAATATGATGCCTTTTCAGATTATGTTCCTGGATTACAAATCCAGATTCAAAGTGTAAATAATCCTGGGATCGTTATTAGAGGGATTACCAGTGATAGTGGGGATTCTCGAGTAGAACCACGCGTTTCAATTTTTCAAGATGGCGTTTCCATCAGTAAATCCAGAGGATCTGTAGTAGAGTTATTTGACATTGAACGCGTTGAAGTTCTAAAAGGCCCTCAGGGAACTCTTTTTGGCAGAGGTGCACAAATTGGTGCCATGCATATTATTCAAAACAAAGCTAAAAACGAAAATTCAGGAGAACTAAAAATAGGAACGGGTAATTACAACCAGTTCTCAATGAATGGGTTTGTAAACACTTCCCTTATTAAGGACAAACTATTTGTAAGAGTAGCCGGAATCCTGAGTAAAAGAGATGGTTTTATAGAAAACAGATCCGGAGGCAACTTGAATGGTAAAGAAACACTAGCTTTTAGAACTTCCTTAAAATATTTAATGAGTGATAAAACCAGTTTAGATTTAATTGCAAACTGGCAACAGGATACCCCACCGGGAACGGGTTTCAAAAGCGGAACTTATGCCCCTTTAGGCGGAACAACCAACCCAAATACCTTTGCGGACTTAGAAAGAGGAACCGAATTGGGGATCGACAGAAAAGTTTATGGTCTTACAGCGATATTGAAATCTGAAATCAATCCTAATTGGGATATGACCGCCACCACAGCTTACAGAGAATTTAAATCAGATGAAGCTTTTGATGCCGATGGTACGGCAGCTCCAGTGCTTTACTTTAGAGAAATTGCTGAAGGAAAACAATTCAGCCAAGAAATGAGATTTAATTTTAATGATAAAAATAAATTATCCGGTTTCGTTGGCGCAAATGCTTTTTACGAAAAAGGATCTCAAGCGGTTCCTTTTGAAGTAAATGAACAAAGTTATTTTGCCTTATTGGCAGCTAGAAACACACTAATCGTTAATGGCGTTCCTACCTTATACCCAAATATTCCAAACGACCCTGCTTTTGGTCCATTGGCAGGAGCTCCGCTTTTAGCTTTCAACAAAGAAAAATCAACCAATTTTGGAGAGAATTATTCTGGAGATATCTTCGCAGATGCATCTTATGATTTAACTGATAAATTGACTTTTACTTTGGGTGTAAGAGCTACTTTAGAAAATAGTAATGCCGGTTTAGAGGTTCAAAATGCAGATCAGCCTGGTGTATTGGGTAATTTTTTAGGAGTTTTTCCTAACAACTTATTTGCTCCTACAAATGGAAAACGTACTGCCAGCGAAACCTTCACCTCTGCTGTTGGACGATTTGCTATAAATTATGATATAACGGACCACATTACTCTTTTTGGGAATGTTGCCAGAGGCCGAAGACCTAACGTAATTAATGTTACCGCGAAAACTGTTAATGTATTATCGGATGAAACGGTATGGTCTTATGAATTTGGCGCCAAATCTCTCTTCCTAAACAACCGATTGCAATTTGACATCAATGCTTTTATATACGATTACAGCAATTTTCAAACGACTATCGCACGATTAGACGAACAGAATGGTTTAGTGATTCAGCCAAATGACAGCGGTTCTGCCTCAACTTTTGGTTTTGAAACGGCCTTGCAATATCAGTTTACAAAAAACAGTTCTTTCTTTGTCAATTATGCGTACATCGATGCTGCCTTTGATGAAACGGATTCAGACGGAAACCAACAACAATTGGCGGGAAATACTTTTCGATTGACTCCAAAACATTCCTTTTCTGTTGGTTTTAATTACAATCCATCTGTAAACACTATCTTAGACCTTTACCTTAGACCAAGCTATACATACAAATCGAAAGTGTTTTTTGAAGAAACAAATTTACCTAATATTTCACAAGCAGGGTATGGTCTTTTGAATATCAGAACAGGATTAACCATTAGAAAAAAATACGAAATAGGATTATTCATGACTAATCTTTTTGACAAAAAGTATATTATTGATGCCGGAAATACCGGTGGTGCTTTTGGAATACCAACTTTTATAGCTGGTGCACCTCAGTTCTATGGTGTACAAATGGCTGTTAAATTTTAACAAAAATAAAAAAAACAATAAACACACTACTTGCAGCACTCTTTTTTTGTACTTCTATTTTTAGCCAAGAAGGAATAAGCACAGTAGAAATATCCAGCTTAGATTCCTATCTCGCTACTACAGAAGCTAAAGTAATTGGAATCAAGCCAAACAATGCGGCTAAAATAATATGGGCTGATGGGTATAAAAACAAAAAAACAGCTGTTGCTTTTGTTTATTTGCATGGTTTTGGTGCCAGTCACCGTGAGGGAGAACCGGTTTTAAAAAAGCTTTCTACAAAATACAAAGCCAACATCTACCTCTCGCGTTTAGAGGAACATGGTCTTTATCGTAAAAACACCTTTGAATTTCTTACGCCTGAAAACTATATTGCCTCTGCAAAACTAGCATTAGAAATTGGGAAAAAACTGGGAGAAAAAGTAATTTTGGTCAGCACCTCCACAGGGGGAACTTTAAGCTTGAAATTGGCATCCGAAGATCCTAGCATCTCGGGATTGATCCTCTATTCGCCTTTTGTCGATTTATTTAATCCTGCTATGGCGGGTATTATTCTGCCTGGTGGTAGAGAGAAATTCAAAGCAAACATCGGTGGCGATATGCGAACACAAAACCGCCCAGAGGAACAAGCTAAGTACTGGTCTACCAATTACCACATCAATGGCTATGTTTCCTTAATCACTATGCTCAAACAAAACATGACTGAAACTACATTTACAAATGTCAAGTGTCCGGTTTTCTTGGGCTATTATTATAAAAACGAAAAAGAACAGGACCAAGTCGTTTCCGTTTCTGCCATGCATACAATGTATAACTCTTTAGGAACCCCTGAAAATAAAAAAACAAAAATAGCCTTTCCAGAAAGTGGTGATCATGTTATTGCATGTGATTTGCGCTCTAAGGATTGGCAAGGTGTTTATCGGGCTACGGTACGCTTTTTAAACCAAACAATCTTACAATAAAAATATGAATAAAATTTTAATCACAGTAGTTTTAGTATTGTGCCTGCTGGGCTGCAAGGCTAAACAAGAAAAACAAACAGTCCAATTACTTCCTGGTGAAATTCAAACTCACTTTAATTTTGATTTACAGGGACATCGTGGATCCAGAGGACTCTACCCCGAAAATTCATTAGTTGCTTTTGAAAAGGCAATCAAATTGGGAGTAAACACCTTAGAGCTAGACGTAGTTGTTACAAAGGACGACCAAATACTGGTATCACATGATCCATTTTTCAATCACATAATTTGTTTGGATAGTTTGGGAAACACTATTAACAAGGAGGACGAATTAAACTTAAATATCTATCAAACTACTTATTCACAAGTACAGCACTATGATTGTGGCACCATCGAACATCCACAATTTCCGGAGCAGACTAATAGTAGGGGTTCAAAACCATTGCTGTTGGATGTAATTGCGCAGTCTGAACTTTTATCTGACCAAAAGATCTTCTATAATATTGAAATAAAAAGTACTCCAGAGGGGGACAATAAATACCATCCAACACCTCAGGTTTTTGCGGATTTATTTATTAAAACAATCCAAGGACGTATCCCTATGGAAAGACTAACAATCCAGAGTTTTGATTTTAGAGTACTGCGCTATATCCATCAAGCCTACCCTGATTACAAACTAGCGGCTCTGGTGTACAAAGATAGTGTCAAAACAAATTTAGATGCTTTGGGATTTATCCCAGACAGCTACAGTCCAGAACATACGCTATTGACTGCCGAAATTGTAGCGGAATTACAGGCCAAAGGAATGAAAGTTATTCCTTGGACTATTAATGAAGCAAGTCGGATGAAAACGGTTCTAGGTTGGGGAGTTGATGGCATCATAACGGATTATCCCGATAGAGGATTGCGCTTTAAAAAATAAGAACTTTCGTCTTGATTTCATTTGTTCCTTAAAGCAACAAAACTATCCTGTTTGGGTGAGGCTACTGAAAAGGTCCTTAACAAATTATATTTCATTAAAAGAGTAGAAAACCTTCATTTTCTACTCTTTTTTTATGCTAAAATAGGAACTTCAAGCAGCAATAAAGTGCGGATAAATTGGCTTTAAATAAAATTCGGACTTTCCCTTGTTTATACCTGTTTTTTGAAAATCCGTTGAATAGAATAGAATTTATTTTGAATAGAACCGTTATCTTGTTACTTTTACCCCATAAACAAACTGTATTATGTCACAATCTGTCCTGTCTTTAAAAAACGTTACTATTTTCCAAGAACAAAAAACTATTTTAGCTCATGTAAATTTGGAGGTAAAACATGGTGAATTCCTGTATATTATAGGAAAAACAGGTTCCGGAAAAAGCAGCTTAATGAAGACCTTGTATGGTGATTTGGCTTTAAAAGAAGGTGAAGGAAGTATTGTTGACTTTGATTTAGCCACCTTAAAAGAAGATGATATTCCGTTTTTGAGAAGAAAAATTGGAATCGTTTTTCAGGATTTCAAATTACTGCCGGACAGAACCATTAAAGACAATATGTTATTTGTCCTGAAAGCTACAGGCTGGACTGATGCTGATGAAATGCAGCGAAAAATTGATGAAGTGCTGGACAAAGTAGCAATGAAAGAGTTTGGCAACAAAATGCCACACCAAATTTCAGGTGGTGAGCAACAACGTGTTGCCATTGCCAGAGCTTTACTCAACGATCCTGAACTTATACTTGCCGATGAACCTACCGGGAATCTGGATCCACAAACCAGTGCTGAAGTCTTGGAAGTTTTAAAAAGCATCAATGCCAATGGAAAAACAGTCATTATGGCCACTCATGATTATGCGTTGCTTATGAAATTCCCTTCGAAAACATTAAAATGTGAAGACGAACGAATTTTTGAAGTAGTGCAACAGAGAGCCGTGTAATGCTTTCTATTCTTATCCCAATATACAATTATAATGTGTATCCTTTAGCATTGGAGCTGCGCAAACAATGTTTGGAATGCAATATTGATTTTGAGATTTTATGCCAAGATGATGCTTCTGATTCTTCCCTAAATATTTTTAATGAAAAAATAAATTTGCTTTCTCACTGCAGTTTTGTTTCATTAAAAGAAAACATTGCCCACAGAGAAAACAGGAATTCACTTGCCGAAAAAGCAAAATTTGAGTATTTACTTTTTATAGACGGGGATTCTACTATTGTGAATTCTGATTATATCAAAAGATATTTATCAAATTTATTTGATTTTGATGTGGTTTATGGAGGACGCTTGCATCCAGAAAAATGTCCTTCTGATAATCAAAAACTACGCTGGAAGTACGGAAGATTCATTGAAGATAAATCTGCTGCAAACAGAAAGACAAAACCCTACCACTCACTACTTTTTAATAATACCATAATTAAAAAAGTCTGTTTTGACACGGTACAATTTGACAAAACCATAAAAAAATACGGTCACGATGACACCCAACTCTCGTTTCAACTAAGCAAATTAAAATCCAAAGTAAGCCATATAGAAAACCCTGTTGAACATGGCGATTTAGACACTAATCTAGTGTATTTGAACAAGACCAAAGAGTCTTTAGAAAATTTAAATTTATTGTATCAGAAGAAAAAAATTGACATTGAATTTGTACGATTATTGCAACTGTATCATTTTTTAAAAACAACCAAATCAACTTTTATTATTTCAAAAATAAATGCCGTTTTTGAAAAATTATTATTTAAAAACTTGACCGGAGACAATCCTAATATACTGGTTTTTAATTTGTTCAGAGCAGGTTATTTATGCTCCATTGACTTTAAGAGCAGAACCTAAACTCCTTTTTTGAGTCCAATAAACAATTGATGCCAAGTTTGCATAATGGCATCGATGTGATATTTTTTACTCGATAATTTTGCCTTTTTTGCCATTTCACTTCGTAACACCTCGTTTTCGATTAAAATTTCTATAGCCGCTACATAATCCGATTCGTTCCCGTTTTCAATCAAAAATCCATCTTCTTTATGCGTGATTATTGCTCTTGGTCCGCAAGGACAATCGTAAGCAATACAGGGTAATCCGGAAGCCATTGCCTCAATTAACACCATTCCAAAACCTTCATATCGAGACGTCATCAGATAAAATGAAGCATCTAAATATTTTTCGTTAATATTCTGAACAGGTTCATAAAAAACTATATTCTTTGAAACATCCAATTTTTGGGCAAGTTGTTTTAAATCGATATTTTCATTAGATTTTCCATAAATTTCCAATATCCAATCTGGATGTTTTAAAACCACTTTTTTCCAGATGTGCAACATGCTGTCAAAACCTTTTTCGTACGTATGTCGCCCTACCGCAATTACTTTTTTGTTTGTTAATTCACCAGATTTTTCCGTTACAAACCATAAAGGATTCGCAATAACCAGTGTGTTTTTTATGTTCCATTCTGAAATACTCTCGTTTGTTTCAACAACAAATCGATTGTATTTTTTTATTCCGTTTTTTTTCAGTTGTAAAACAAGATTCGAGAACAATTTAGTAAAACTGTTTGTCACAATTTCACTTTCTTCAATAAACCTGGAACTATGCATTTCTAGTACCAGAGGAATTTTATATTTTATAATAAAAGGAATTAAATATGCCTTTAGACCATTATCACAAACAAGTATAATATCCGGGTTTACAGTCTTAATACAACTGTTTAGTTTCTTACAATACGCTTTCAAAAAAGAAAGATTTTTTCCTTTTAAAATCATATCGTGAAAAGTGATCTTCTTATTAAAAGAATAAAACAAAGGAGAATGACCTCCGTTTTGAGTCAGAATAACAACTTCATAGCCTAATTGTTCAACCAGATAATTGGCTTTGACAGCAATAACTCTTGCCACACCTCCGGGGTTATTAATGTTAGGAACTACAAATAGCAACTTCATTTTTTTGATTTCAAAAATTCGTCATAATCTCTGATATAATCTTCTTCTTTAAACATATCTGAGGCTAAAACCAAGCAAACTGATCCCGAAGAAAAGTTTTGCAGTTCTCTCCAAATTCCTGTTGTAATGAGTAAACCTACGTTTGGTTTATTTAATAGGTAGCTTTTTTTCTCGATACCGTCATGAACAACCACCTCAAAACTACCGCTCAATGCAATTAAAATTTCTTGTTGCTGAATATGGGAATGACCACCTCTAAAAGCAGTACTAGGCACATCAAAGAGATAGTAAATTCGTTTGAATTCAAATGGAATTACACCACTTTGAATGTAGGCTAAGTTTCCACGAACATCGTCTATTACAGGAATTTTTAATACTTGTACGTTTTCTACTGTTGTCATTTTCTGCTAATTTTCATTACATCTAACCATTGCATGCCTATATTTTCAATTGAGAAGGATTGTACGCTTGCCAATGCATTTTGTTTACAATACTGATACAATACTTCGTCTTCAATGAATAAATTCATCGCTTCCGTCATTTTACTACCATTTTGATTTTCAACTAATAAACCATTTTCTTTATTTACAATTATTTCACTTGGACCGGCTAAGCAGTCAAAGGATATTACCGGCGTATTACAGGCTAATGATTCTAGTAGAACATTTGGCAGTCCTTCATTCAAGCTACTCAAAACAAAAAATTTAGCATTTTTCAGGTACTTAAACGGATTCTGTTTAAACCCTAAAAAATGAACTTTATCTCCCAGCTTTTTTTCTTTTACTAACTTTAAAAGAATATTTTTTCTTTTGCCTTCCCCTAATAAAACCAAATGTATCCCTTTTTGGGGTAAAGTCGAATGGGCATACGCTTCAATTAATTTATCAAATTGCTTGATATTAGTTTCCATTTGACCTATCCCAATAATATACTTGAAGTTAAGTGAAACAGGTTCTTCACTCTTCCTGACAATTTCCTCAATATCTATAGGGTTGTAAATGGTAATTGCGTTTTTCAGCTGGTGCTTTCGCGCTATTAACTCTTTCGATTGATTAGAAACACTAACCACTTTATAACAATTTCCATACATGTATCGGGTAAGCACCGACCAATTGGGCATATAATGATTAATCAAATAACTGTGCACGGTGAAAATAGTATTGGTTTTATAAAGCCATTTTGAAATTAATAATTCTTGAATGGGTTTTATCCTAAATCGGAAATCAATAATAAAATCAAATTCATGCTCTTTCAAATAGTTCTTCAAAAATAAAAACCGACTGAATTTATTTGAAAAACCGTTGGTTTTGTTTTTCATTTTACCCAAATTGACTAATTTTCCGGCATAAGAATAGGAAACGGCATCCAGGACAATAATAGTATGAACTTCTATGCCCTGTTTTTCAAAAAAAAAGGATAAAACAGCCATCACTTTTTCAGCACCTCCATCACTTAATCGGTACCCTATTAATGCGATTTTATATTTTTTATTGGGTATTATCATTCTCAATTTGTTATTTTCGTCTCAAATATAACGCTTTTAAAAAAACATGCAAGATAATCCACTAGTCACCGTTATTTGTTTGTGTTACAATCATAAAGATTATGTAATAGAGAGCTTAATGTCCGTATTAAACCAACATTACGATACTATTGAGTTGATTATCGTGGACGATTGCAGTACTGATAATTCTAAATCCGTAATTGAGAAATGGCTTCTGGATTATCCACAAATTCCATTTATAGCCAATGACACTAATTTAGGGAATACTAAGTCTTTCAATAATGCCTTAAAAACAGCAAAAGGGGATTATATTATTGACTTGGCTGCTGATGATGTATTATTGCCCAATTGCATCACTTCACAAATAAATGCTTTCAACAACACAACTTTTAAAAATCTTGGAATTGTATATGGAAACGTCGAATTAATCACTGAAAAAGGCAAACACGAATCTTATTATTTCCCTGTTGATAGCTTTCAAAAGGTAGTCAAGGAAAGAACAACGGGAGATATTTATGAATCCGTTCTTTCTGGTGGTGACTGTATTTGCTCCGTTTCATCAATGGTCAAAAAATCACTGTTCGATGCTTTGAACGGCTATGATGAAACGCTGGCGTACGAGGATTTGGATTTTTGGATTCGGGCTTCTCGAACGTACGAATTTGACTTTATTGATGCTATTCTGGTTCAAAAAAGAATTGTACACCACTCCCTAGGCACGCATTTTTTTAAGAAAAAAGATGCCAGAGCCAGAAAAATTAATCAGAGTACATATTTGATCCTTAAAAAAGCAATTGGGCTCAATAGAACAAAAAAAGAGGATAAAGCAATTTTAAAACGCATTCATTTTGAGATGATTCTCACCTATAAAACTGCTCATAATACGTTGTTACTGCGCTATATTATTATGGAAATTAAGTTGCGATTTCATTTGTTAGCTTCATAAACTACACTATCAAATACTCGTCCAGCAAGGCTTTCTCTCCTTCCCAATCTCTGGAAATGGCGTTTTTTATAAATTTTGCCGGAATACCACCAATCAAAATATTTGAACCAAATGACGTATAATCCGCAGTACACACACTACTGGAGCCTATCGTACAAAAATCAGGGGTAGTCGTATTTTGCAGTACCGTAACCCTGCTGGCTGCATAGTTGTAATTTCCTATTCTAATTGGCGCTGTCATTTTAAACTTTTCACCCGTTGTAGTATCCATCATCTGATGGAAATTAGTGTCCATAATTTGTGATTCCGAACCAAAACGGGCGTAATCCCCTAATACAACATGCTCCATACAAATCAATTTTGCATTTGAGGCCAATGAAGCCATGTGTCCCAATTCGCACAATCCACCGTCACCAACATAAATAAAATAATCTTTACCTAATTGTATGTGACCTTTTAAAATGAGCGTTCCCAAAATAGTAATTTCGGCAATTCCTTTGTGAAGCGTGTTCATTTCATAAGGTTGTCCAAAACCGATCATTCCCTTTTTGACAACTCCCTCAATTTTGATTGCACCCGTTATTGAAGTAAATTTTACTTTTCCATAAAAAAATACAGGGAGCTGCTTAGCAATAGGATACGGGAATTTTTTAAAATTAAAGTACAGTGTTTTGGTCCAGTTTACGGAATAATACAGTTGTAACCGATGATAAAAAAATCTTACTTTTCTGTAAACATTCTTAAGTATTTCAATCATTCTTTTTCTTAATTATAGCATTGAACAATTCTTTTAATGCGGTCTTTTTGTTCATTTCAAATAAAACAAAAACAATCGACACTACTACCATTAGTGACATTAAGCCATACTTTAAAATTGGATTTGGAAGGTATCTGAACAAAAAAGTTGCCACACACAGCAAGATGCAAATTAAATAAGTGTTATAAAAATCGCTTTCAAAATAAAACCCATATCTTTTTTTGGTGATTATTTTTAAACCCAAAAAATGAATGAAATAATAGAGCAAAAAACTAAATCCAAGACCTTCCAAACCATAATAATAATACCCAAAAATATTCAAAATAAGCGAAATGCTATTAAATCCAACAGCAGTTCGCATAAACATTTTCGAATCGCCTTTGGCAATCAAAATATAGCCCATTGACCACGAAACGGCCCGAAACAACATTGCTATTATTCCAAAACAAACCATTGGAATAATGGCGTTGAATTCCGGTGTAAATATAATTTTCACAATCAACGGAATGCACGTTAAAAACAAAATGATTACCGGTGTAATAATCAATATTGAAACAAACGATTGCTGAACAACACTGGTTCTTACTTTTTCATTATCCGTACTAATGAACGCTAATCTTGGAAAATAATCGGTACTCATGACCGTAAAAATTACTCCCACATAGGAATTCAACAAGGTGAAACCGGCATTGTAAAACCCAACTTGTTCTAAACTACCCCATTTTCCAACAAAAATTTGAATCAAATACGTTGATAACAAGGTCAGCAAACCACTTAATGTCAATAAAATACCTAGTCTAATAATACTTTTTCCTTCGGCATTTCCTTGTTCTTTGGAAAACACATTTTTTTCAAATGGTATTTTTTTCGAATAATAAAAAGAAACCAATAGTGAGGCTAAAGAGGCAACTATGATGGTTGGGACAATGGCATCAATCCGGTAATAATAATACAACGGAATTGAAACTAACAACCCCAATCCATTTCCATAAAAATTAGCTTTGGCTAAAAACCGCATTTTTCTTAAACCCTGCAAAACAACCAGCTGGCCAATCATTAATTGCCGGAACAACAAGGTGATCGAAATAAAAACAAAGGTAAAAGTATGATTCGAATTCCCAAAAGTAATTTGGCTCAGCCAACTAGAAAACAGGATCACAAGAACGCATCCTAAAATCCCGGTTAGTACTGCGAGCTTTTTTATAAGTGCTGCTACAGATGCAATCGTACTTAAATTGTCGTTTTTGTAGCTACTGGAAAGGTGTTTTACACCACTGGTTTCAATCCCTAAACCAGTAACACCGCCCACAAGATTCATCGCCGAGTTCAACAAAGAAATAATCCCCATTCCCTCAGGCCCAATAAAAACAGCAATACACTTAGTCCGGATAACCCCAATAATAATCATAAAAAACTGAACGCCTCCAAAAAGCGACGTCGTTTTTACAATGCGATGATATGACGTTTTACTATCGGACACTTTTTAATATGTATTTAAAATTGCAATAATATGACGAACCTCCTCCGGTGTCAAGGCAGGACTTATGGGCAAACTCAAAACTTCTTCATGAATTTTTTCAGTAATTGGAAAGGACAACATATTCCATCCCGCAGTCTCGGAAGAGAAAGCTTTTTGACGGTGGGGCGAAACTGGATAATGGATAACCGTTTGAATTCCGTTTTGACGTAAATATTCTTGTAAATCCGTTCTATCCTGAGTTCGAATGACAAATAAATGAAAGACATGATTGTTTGACAAATCCCAAAATGGAAGTATTATTTTATCGTTTTTTATTTCTGATAAATAGCGATTGGCAATTGTTCTTCGGCGGTCATTCTCAGCATTTAAAAACGGTAATTTCACATTTAAAAAAGCAGCTTGCAATTCGTCTAATCTGGAGTTTACCCCTACATAGTCATTATAATACTTGGTTTCCGACCCGTAATTTCGAAGCGACTGAATAACCCTGGCTAATTCAGAATCATTAGTCGTAACGGCACCGGCATCGCCCAATGCCCCTAGATTTTTCCCAGGATAAAAACTATAGGCTTGGGTTTTTGGCTTTTGGTTTATGGTCTTCGCACTTTCATCTTCAAAGGAAGCCCCGTGAGCCTGAGCCGCATCTTCTACTACTAATAAATTGTTTGCTACAGCAATTTCATTTATTTTCTCCATTTCTGCCAGCTGTCCGTAGAGATGAACCACTAGAATCGCTCCCGTTTTAGAAGTGATTTTTGCTGTAATTAAATCGGGATCCATGTTATAGGTTTCTAATTTTGGCTCGCTCAGAACCGGAATTAAATCTGCTTGCAAAATAGCGAGAATACTGGCAATGTACGTGTTTGCTGGCACAATGACTTCGTCCCCTTTTTGCAGTTTTCCTAACACGATATAGGCTTTAAAAATGAGCACTAAAGCATCAAAACCATTTCCCGTCCCAATACAGTATTTTGTTCCGCAATAAGCCGCAAAATTGGTTTCAAACTCGCTGACTTCATTCCCTAAAATATACCAACCATTCGCTAAAAACCCTTTTAATTTTTCCTGAAAAGCAGTCTCATAGGGCTTGTTTGTTTTTTTTAAATCTAAAAATGGTATCATACTAGATTCATTTTATAAAAGTCTTGGCCATATACCGTGCAGCCTAATTCTTCTTTTTGTTTCAAAAGTCCGGCATGAAATCCGCTTTCATTAGTATCATTTACAATACCCATATCAAAAAAAAGCATGCCTTGTTTTTTGTATTTTTCTATTAAGGTAATAAATGCAAAATCCAATGCGCGCAACTCCTCGCCTTTTTTAGTGGTAGCTCCGTATTGTGATTTCACCACCGTTTCGGTTTCAAACAGCGTCACTCCGGCAACTATTACATCGTCATAATACACTGAAAATTGTTTGATGTTTTGCGGAAATAATATCTTTAATTTTGTGATTTCTTGCAAGGTATGAACTGGTTTTGCATTGTATTTTTCACGCAATCTTGGTTCTAAAACCAATTCCCAGAAAGAGTCCGGCTCCGCTTCCTCGACAAGTTGCAAGTCGAGTGCTTCCATTTTTCTCAAATGCTTCAATTTACTTTTAGAAACAGTCAGTGGCATTGCTAAATTAATGGCCAAATTCATTTCTTTCTTCTCCAGAAAAGCGCCTTTTTTAAGCAGGAAAAACTCCATTTCAGCATTTCCTTTTGAAAGATAAAAAAAAGGGATTTGTTTCAAATAAAAGGATTGGATGCTATGGTCTTTAAAAAAAGACAAAAGACAGTCTACAAGTTCCGCTACTATTTCTGCTTTTATTATAGCTGAATAAACCAAGCCGCCATAGGTCAAACCCTGATGTGAAAAAATGCTGTTTTCCTGTATATTAGCTGGAAAAACTGCTGCCAGTTTTTGTTTGTCATAAATCAGTACTGAAAAATCTTCAAAGCGATCCTCATGGTATTCCATAAAATCACGGTGAAACAAAAAGGTTGCATTTTTGGCTTGACCAATAAAGGAATTCCAATGGTCATAATCGCTTTTTTGATATCGTTTGACGGTATAATTTTTCACGCTTTGGTTTTAGACTTTGTGAAAGTAATCATTTTTTATTTAGGTTCTAAAGTGGGCAGATACCATTTGAATTTTACGGCCATCAACCGAATTATAATAATAAAAATTGACGTTGTTATGTATAAAATATCCTTATCCAAATTAAATTCCCGAAGCATAAAAAATAGCATTCCGCCCAGAATACAAATCGTGGCGTAAATTTCCCGTCTGAAAATCACCGGAATATCGTTGCATAAAATATCCCGAATAACCCCTCCAAAACAAGCTGTGATCGTTCCTAATGCAATGCATATAACAGGATGCAAACCAATATTTATTCCTTTTTCAAGACCAATTAATGTAAAAACGCCCAGCCCGACGGTATCAAATAAAAACAAAGAAGTGCGCAAACGATCAAATTTTTTCCTGAAAATAATCGACAAAACAAACCCCAAAAAAATCACATACACGTAATTCAGGTCCAGCATCCAGCCCACGGGCGTCCTACCAATCATAACATCTCGTAAGGTTCCACCGCCAACAGCCGTTACAAACGCAATGATGAACACCCCAAAAGGATCGAGTTTTTTACTCATAGCGGTCAATGCGCCTGACATGGTAAAAGCAATCGTACCGACAAAGTCTAGAAAGTAAAACATTTAGATTGAAATTTTTTAAATATGGAATTTCTACAAAAATAAAGAAAATACTCGTAAAAATAACCAAAGCAACTGGCATTAATGCTGCTATTGCTTCCAAATAAATATTCGGATCAGATTAGAAAACTGGATTTTCTCTGTGTATCTTTGTCGTGTTTAATTAAATAGAGGAAAGCCTTGAAACAAATTACTTCGATACAAAATCCGCACATAAAATCCTTAGTGCAATTGCAGGAAAAAGCAAAAGCGCGCAAACAATCCGGTACTTTTTTGATAGAGGGAAAACGGGAAATTTCAATTGCCATCAAAGGCGGTTACGAAATAGAAACTTTATTGTTTTTACCTGAACTTTGTTCCGAAACTGAAGCGCATCAATTTTCTGAAAATGCAGAATTGATCGAAATCAACAAAGAAGTCTACCAGAAACTGGCTTATCGCGATACCACCGAGGGTATTTTGGCTATAGCCAAAACCAAATCATTGCGATTATCCGATTTAGAATTATCCGAAAACCCATTGATTCTAGTTGCTGAAGCACCTGAAAAACCGGGAAACATTGGCGCTTTGTTGCGCACTGCGGATGCTGCTAATCTGGATGCCGTGATTATTGCCAACCCAAAAAGCGATTTATACAACCCAAATATTGTGCGTTCCAGCGTAGGTTGTTTGTTTACCAACCAAATTGCAACCGGAACTACAGCAGAAATTATTGCTTTTTTGAAGGAACGAAAAATCAATTTTTATTGTGCAACGCTACAAAACTCCACTTCCTATCATACCCAAGATTACACCACACCAACGGCTTTAGTAGTAGGAACAGAGGCAACTGGCTTGACAGCAGCATGGCGAGAAGAAGCCACGCGCAATATTATTATTCCAATGCAGGGCGAAATCGATTCTATGAATGTTTCCGTTGCTGCAGCCATCTTGATCTTTGAAGCCAAAAGACAACGGGGATTTTAGACTGAAGATGAATGCTTTTTTGATAGGAGATTTCAAAATTTTCATTGGCACACCTAAAGACAATTGGTTTAGAGAAGTACAACTTTCAGGTAGAAAATAAATTTTATTTTGCTTCCAAACGTTCCCACAACTTTATGGTGCTATTTTTTCTGCAAAGACAGTAATTGTGTGGTAAAATGGAATAATACCTATTTTCATGCTGATGTGTATTTATTTTTAGAATGTGGGGCAATTGAAAAGCAGTCTGAATCACAATAAAACCCATTTCCGGACGGACTGATTTCAGTTATGACTTTCAAAATTTAGCGTTTAAAAAAATCCTGTAATATCGTGCTTAAATAAAATTGCATATCTGCTAACTTATTGCTATTTTTAAGAAATGAACCATGCCGTTATGATCGAAATAGATTTAGAAAAAGAAAATAAAGCTATTGCTCAGGAGTACAAAGAGTTACTTCGAATAAGCTACCAAACCTTGAGTGATGAGGACAAAAAACTCATCCGAAAAGCCTTTGATGTATCTGTAGAAGCCCATAAAGAGCAACGCAGAAAGTCCGGTGAAGCCTACATTTTTCATCCTATCGCTGTAGCAAAAATTGTTGCTTCAGAAATAGGTTTGGGAGCAACCTCTATTGCAGCTGCATTATTGCATGATGTGGTCGAGGATACGCCCACTACAATTCAGGACATCGAGCGCTTATTTAATCCTAAAGTAGCCCAAATTGTTGAAGGATTAACAAAAATATCTATGGTGCAAAGAGACCTGAACGTTTCAATGCAAGCCGAAAATTTTCGCAAGATGATTTTGACGCTAAATGATGATGTGCGCGTAATCCTGATTAAACTTGCTGATCGCCTGCACAACATGCAAACCATGGATTCGATGCAAGAGGACAAGCAGACTAAAATTGCATCTGAAACCTTGTACATTTATGCGCCACTGGCCCATCGATTGGGTTTGTACAATATCAAGACAAAACTGGAAGATTTAGGATTAAAATATACGGAACCAGCAGTATACAATGAAATCGTAAGTAAAATAAAAGAAACTAAAGAGGAGCAGGATGCGTATATTGAGGCTATTTCAAATATTTTAAAAACATCCTTAGATACTGAAGGAATTGATTATATCATAAAAGGCCGTCCAAAATCAATCTACTCCATCCGGAGAAAGATGCAGGCTCAAAATGTAAGTTTTGACGAAGTGTATGATAAATTTGCACTCCGAATTGTTTACAAATCAACTCCCCATGACGAAAAATTCATCGCCTGGAAAATATACTCCATTGTAACGGACCACTACAGGCCCAGCCCGAGTAGGTTGCGCGATTGGATTTCGTCTCCAAAATCTACTGGCTACGAAGCATTACATATTACCGTAATGGGACCCAAAGGGCGCTGGATTGAAGTTCAGGTACGCAGCGAACGCATGGATGAAATTGCCGAAAAAGGATATGCTGCGCACTACAAATATAAAAATGGCGCTACCGAAGAAAGTGGTTTGGATGTCTGGCTCAATTTACTAAAAGAAGCCTTAGAGAATTCTGAGACAAATGCAGTAAATTTTGTGGAGGATTTCAAGATGAATTTATATTCAAAAGAAATTTTTGTTTTTACCCCAAAGGGAGAAATAAAATCCTTGCCCAAAGGTGCTACATCGCTTGATTTTGCTTTCAGCATTCACTCCGAAATAGGCATTCGCACCAGGGGAACACGTGTAAACGGAAAATTAGTCCCGTTGAATTTTGAATTAAAAAGTGGTGATCAAATTGAAGTAATCACGTCACAACATCAAAAACCAACGATCAACTGGCTGGATTATGTGACCACTTCAAGAGCCAAAACTAAGATAAAAAATGTTTTAAACGAGAACACCAAGAAAATTGGAGAAGAAGGAAAAGAACTGCTGACGCGTAAACTAAAGCATTTAAAAATAACTTTAAATGAATCTGTTGTAAATGAGCTAGTCAATTTTTTTAAGTTAAAAACAAGCTTAGATTTATTTTACAGAGTCGGGATTGGCGCTATAGAAAACCAACAACTCAAAGATTATGCCGCCCAAAAAAGCAATACTTTTATTAATTTTTTCAAGAATAAAATAAAACGAACCGCCAGCACAGCTGATGAGGACATTCATAAACCAATAATAAGCAGCAATTATGACATGCTCGTATTTGGCAAAGAACATGACAAACTGGATTATAAATTATCCCCGTGTTGCAACCCAATTCCCGGGGATGACGTGTTTGGGTTTGTCACGATAAACGAAGGGATAAAAGTGCATAAAAAAGATTGCCCAAACGCGATTGGAATGCAATCCAACTATGCCTACCGGATCATGACGGCCAAATGGATTGACTCTTCCCAAGAAGAATTCAAAGCCATCATAAACATAACCGGAATGGATGTTTTAGGACTTACCAACCAGCTGACAAAAGTGATTTCGAATAATATGCATGTGAACATCCAGAGTATTTCTTTGAGCACAGAGGCAGGTATCTTTCATGGGCAGGTGGCCGTAATTGTTCAGAACAATACAATCTTAAAAAAGTTAATCAATAATATCAAAAAGATTGATGGAATAGATAAGGTAACCCGAGTTTATAAAACCTAGAAAAGTTGCTGTTTTTTTACATAATGTAGCTTTTCATACCTGAAACGGAACAAACTTGAAACTAAACAAACCGGAAATTTTAATCTTTAAACTAAAAAATTTATCTTTGCCAGCATATGACACTCATTTCCACAGATAACAACAAGAATCAAGAAATTGTAAAAAATGTTTTTACAATGTATCTTGAAAAAAAAGGACATCGCAAAACGCCTGAACGTTATGCTATTCTTCAGGAAATTTACGATAGTGAAGAACATTTTGACGTAGAGAATCTCTACATCAAAATGAAAAATAAAAACTATCGGGTTAGTAGGGCAACCCTTTACAATACTATCGAATTATTATTGGACTGTGCTTTAGTGCGCAAACACCAATTTGGACAGAATCAGGCACATTACGAAAAATCATATTTTGACAAACAGCACGATCACATTATCATGACTGATACCGGTGAAGTAATCGAGTTTTGTGACCCTAGAATCCAAAGCATCAAAAAAACAATTGAGGAAATTTTCGATATAGAAATTACAAATCACTCCTTATACCTTTACGGTGTAAAAAAGGAAAAGAATACTCTGGACGAACAAGATCGTTCCTAAATATAAAAATTAACTACAAATAACATATAGAATGACGGTAGATTTATTACTAGGGTTGCAATGGGGAGATGAAGGAAAAGGAAAAATTGTGGATGTTCTTACTTCGAAATATGACATTATTGCACGTTTTCAAGGAGGTCCAAATGCAGGACACACTTTAGAATTTGATGGAATAAAACATGTTCTTAGAACTATTCCTTCCGGTATTTTTCATAAAACTGCTGTAAACATCATTGGAAACGGAGTTGTAATTGATCCTGTAGTTTTTCAAAAAGAAATTGAAGGCCTTGAAAAATTTAATTTAGACATCAAAAACAAATTAATCATTTCAAGAAAAGCGCATTTAATTTTGCCAACGCACCGCTTGTTAGATGCCGCATCAGAAGCATCTAAAGGAAAAGCAAAAATTGGTTCTACTTTAAAAGGAATTGGCCCTACTTATATGGACAAAACCGGAAGAAACGGAATCCGTGTGGGTGATATTGAATTAGAAGATTTTACAGATCGTTACAGAGCTTTGGCTGACAAGCACGAAGCCATGATAAAATTCTATGATGTTGCGATACAATACAATTTAGAAGAATTAGAAAAAGAATTTTTTGAAGCTATCGAAGAGCTAAAAAAATTAGACTTTATTGATAGCGAAGAATATTTACACCAAGCGCAAAAAGCAGGTAAATCAATATTATGTGAAGGAGCCCAAGGTTCGTTATTAGATGTTGATTTTGGAACCTATCCATTTGTGACTTCCTCTAATACAACTGCCGCAGGCGCTTGTACCGGTTTAGGGATTGCTCCAAATAAAATCAAGGAAGTATACGGAATCTTCAAAGCCTATGTAACACGCGTTGGAAGTGGCCCGTTCCCTACTGAACTTTTTGACGAAGATGGTGCAACTATGGCCCGTGTTGGAAATGAATTTGGATCAGTAACCGGCAGACAAAGACGTTGTGGCTGGTTAGACTTAGTAGCACTGAAATATGCGGTTCAGGTGAATGGTGTAACCCAACTGATGATGATGAAAGGGGATGTCCTTTCAGGATTTGAAACGTTGAAAGTATGTACGGAATACAATTATAAAGGAGAAAATATTTCACATTTCCCATACAACATTGAACCGGAAAATGTAACTCCAGTGTATCAGGATTTCAAAGGATGGAAACAAGATTTGACTGGTATGACCACATATGATGAGTTACCAATCGAATTAAAAGAATACATTGAATTCATCGAAAAAGAAGTAGAAGTGCCTATCAAAATTGTTTCTGTAGGTCCAGACAGAAAGCAAACGATTATGAAATAAGATTATGAAACGTCCCGATAAATCGGGACGTTTTTTTTAGTTTAAAAATCAATTCCTACGAATGAAAAACCCAACCATTAAAATACAAAAAACCGAATTGCTCTCAGACAATTGGTACCTTTTAAACAAAGTCACTTTTGACTATCAAAAAAAAGACGACTCCTGGATTACCCAAAAAAGAGAAGTCTATGATAGAGGAAACGGAGCCGCCATTTTACTTTATAACACTTTACAAAAAACCGTTATTCTTACACGCCAGTTTCGCTTGCCAACCTATCTTAACGGAAATAAATCAGGAATGATGATTGAGGTTTGTGCCGGCCTTTTGGATCAAGACAATCCGGAGCAATGCATCATTAGAGAAACCGAAGAAGAAACAGGATATCGTATTTCTACAGTCAAAAAAGTCATGGAAACATATATGTCGCCAGGAGCTGTAACTGAAATATTGTATTTATTTGTTGGCGAGTACGATGAATCTTTGAAAGTAAGTGACGGTGGCGGAGTAGCACATGAGGAAGAAAATATAGATGTGATTGAAATGTCTTTTGAAGAAGCGTATGCCATGATTGAATCTGGTCAAATGCAGGATGCCAAGACTATTATGTTACTACAGTATGCTAAAATTCATAATTTGGTTTAATGAGTAATCCCACTAAAGGAGTTCTATTTGCCTTATTTGCTACCTTGTTATGGTCCGTAAATATGGTCATCGCCAGTGGCATAAAAGACCACATTCCTCCTATAGGACTGGCCTTTTGGCGCTGGACAATTGCATGTCTCGTTTTGGCTCCATTTGCTTTAAAAAGCACTACTAGAAATTTCACAATTGTTAAAAAACACCTCCGGTATCTTGTGTTTACGGCGGTATTGGGAATCACTATTTTCAACACGTTAATTTACATTGCAGGAAAAACAACGAGTGCTGTGAATTTATCGCTAATCGCCATTTCGATTCCGTTATTTATTGTTGTAATCTCCAGAATTATTTTTAAAGAGACCGTTTCTAATCTAAAAATCATAGGAATTGTAACTATAATCACAGGGGTTCTAGTGCTAATTACCAAAGGTTCGCTTCAGGCCTTGCTAAAAATCAACTTTACCATTGGGGATTTATTGATGCTTGTGGCTTGCTTCTTTTTTGCGTA
Organism: Flavobacterium sp. GSP27; assembly: GCF_003970395.1. Taxonomy (NCBI): domain Bacteria; kingdom Pseudomonadati; phylum Bacteroidota; class Flavobacteriia; order Flavobacteriales; family Flavobacteriaceae; genus Flavobacterium; species Flavobacterium sp. GSP27. The sequence continues at coordinate 21,483 of NZ_RYDP01000023.1, forward strand.
TTACACTATTTTAGTGCGTAAAAAACCACCTGAATTAACACCAAAAGTATTTTTGTTTAGTGTTTTTGTAATAGGCACACTGCTCCTTTTTCCTTTTTATCTTTGTGAACATTTGTTTTACAAAAAAGTTGTTTTTGACACTAAAACGATTCTGATTACCACCTATGTTGGCATTTTTGCTTCGCTGGTTTCTTTCTATTTGTGGAACGAAGCCATACGATTGATAGGCACATCGAAAACAGCTCTAATCTATTATTTAATCCCAATATTCAGCGGTATTCTTGCTTACTTTTTCCTAAATCAAGCAATTGGATTGATACAAATTATTAGTATGGGCATCATTGTTTCTGGTTTATTAATTACCAATAAGAAGTAATTTTTAATTTTTGACAAAATAGAAAAGCAGAATGAATTTATTTTCATTCTGCTTTCATGTTTATACGGTTTTCTAAAAAACATTATTTATTGGGCTGCGGAGTCATTCGCAAATACGGTTTAACCCTTTCGTAGCCTTTTGGAAATTTAGTCGGGATATCTTCATCTTTAACCGCAGGCGAAATTACAACACTGTCTCCATCTTTCCAGTTGGCCGGTGTGGCCACGCTGTAATTAGCTGTCAATTGCAGACTATCGATGACACGCAATAATTCATCAAAATTTCTACCGGTTGATGCCGGATAGGTCAATGTCAATTTTATTTTTTTGTCTGGTCCTATTATAAAAACGGAACGAACGGTGAAACTCTCACTTGCATTGGGATGAATCATGTCATATAGTTCCGCGATATGCTTGTCTTCATCGGCTATTATAGGGAAATCTACAGTAGTATTTTGAGTTTCATTGATGTCTTTAATCCATTCCATGTGTGAATCGACGCTATCTACACTCAATGCGATTACCTTGACATTTCGTTTTTTAAATTCAGGATAATACAGTGCTGCTGTTCCTAACTCAGTGGTACAAACCGGTGTAAAATCAGCGGGATGTGAGAACAAAATGCCCCAGGAATCTCCCAGCCAATGATAAAATTCTATTTTTCCTTGTGACGTTTCTGCTTCAAAATCAGGAGCAATATCGCCTAATCGTACTGTTGCCATGCTTGTTTATTTTAATAATTAGTAACACTGTAAGGTATTGAAATAAACACACTATAGAGGGAAAACAACTCTTAAAATTCTACTAATTTTTATAAAAACCAGAATGAAGCCCTTTAAAAAATAATGCCATTAGGAAACCAAATACCCTAAGCTCTGATAGCAGCGACATCTCCCGATTAATAAAAACAAGGCTATTCAGCCGTAGTTTATATTAATCGGGAATACAAGTACAGAGCAGGATACGAGCGAAGCGAACTGACGAAGTAAATATAGCTACGAAAAAGTATTATTTTTTCTTTAAATTAGGCAAAAAGAAAGCAATAATTCCGATCAGCGGCAAATAGGCACACAGGTAATAGACATAAGTGATGCTGGTGTGATCTGCTAGATTTCCGAGTAAAGCAGAGCCTAAACCTCCCATTCCGAAGGCAAAACCATAGAAAAGTCCAGAAACCATTCCGAGTTTTTTAGGCAGTAATTCCTGTGCAAAAACCAGAATAGCCGGAAAGGCTGAGGACATTATAGTTCCAATGAGGACGGAAAGGACTCCGGTCCAAAATAAATCGACAAACGGCAACAGTAAGGTAAAAGGCGCGGCTCCCAAGACAGAGAACCAAATGACGTATTTCCTGCCGTATTTATCGCCCAAAGGCCCACCAATTAAAGTTCCTATTGCACAAGAGGCTAAAAACAGAACCAAGTGAAACTGGGCATCCTGCACTGATAATCCAAATTTTTCGATTAAATAAAAGGTGAAATAACTGGACATACTGGCCATGTAAAAGAATTTTGAAAATATCAAAACCATCAAAATTCCCACGGAGATTGCGATCGTTTTTTGGGACAAATTAGGCAAATTGATTACCGCTTTTTTAGTGCTCCTTAAACTCAAATGATTTTGATACCACAGGGCAATCCTACTCAAAACAACCAATCCGATAAGGGCGACGGAGACGAACCAAATGATGTGATATTGGGAATTAGGAACCACAATTAAGGCAACCAGTAAAGGCCCGATTGCTGTTCCTGCATTGCCCCCCAACTGAAAAATGGATTGTGCCAAACCCCGTTTTCCTCCAGAGGCCAAAAAGGAGATTCGGGATGCTTCAGGATGAAAAATAGACGAACCGATCCCGACCAATACAACCGACACTATGATCATTGAAAAACTGGACGCATAGGACAAACCCACAATTCCGGATAAGGTAAAAAGCATTCCGAAAATTTGGGAAAAAGGTTTTGGTCTTTTGTCCGTGTAGAGTCCCACGATCGGCTGCAAAATGGAAGCCGCTAATTGATAGGCCAAGGTAATTAACCCGATTTGGGTGAAGGTTAAATTAAAATTTTCTTTTAAAATAGGGTACGCGGCCGGAATAACGGCCTGTAATAAATCATTGAGCAAATGAGCAAATGCAATAGAAAACAGGACAGGATACACGGTTTGCTGTGCAATAACGGCAGTGTCAATTTGTGTTGCATTATCAGAAGATGAATTCATATTTTTTAATAAAACTGTATTATTAACGCGAATAAGGAGTAGCAAAAAGCAGCCTAAACCGTTAAATTAATTAAAAACAAAAGACTGAAAGCCATACTATTTAAGATGCTTTTGACTCCTTTTTGACCTAGCTGTATACTCTGAATAAGGTGCTAAAATTAGTTAAAAATTGCGTTTTAATCTGGAAAAAAGATGGAAAAAAATTAAAACGAGCACGATTTGTTATTACAGTAAATTAAAATCCTGTTTAGGTATTTATAAAAATTATTACGCCTCTCTTTGTAGAAATTCAGTACTGCCTTGCCTATTTTTTTTACAAAAAAAGCAGAAAAAATACATTTTTACGCGTTTAAACGGTGATAATAGCTTTTAAACGGTAAAAAAAGAGTGTTTTACTAAAAAATATTTTATATTTAAAGCGTTAAATTATAGCGTTTGGATAATTCTGTAAAAGGACAGTTGCTAAAAAACAAAAGGACTCTCGACTAAGTGGACTATATTTACAAAAGAGAACTATTCCTAAAAAAGTTAGCACCGAATCACATTAATTTTCAGCAATTTTTTTTTTAAAATTAAAATAAAAATTCCGCGTAATTCGGGTAATTCGTGGCTGGAATAATTAAGTGGTATTAGTTACGGACAGTCCTGTAAAATAATCCTATTAATGGCAGAACAGCAAAACTTATTTAGAGAAATACTTAAAAAGTATATTTATAAAAAATAAAACTTACTTATATTTTTAATAGTACTCTGAATTTTATAATTGATTTGAATTATTATCTATATTTGGACCAATATCCAAAGTAAATAAACCAATTTTAAAATTTATAACATGAAAAAAATACTAACATTTGTTGCAATTGCATTCTTCACTACTGCTCTTAGTGCGCAAGAAGTAAAAGCTGTCGCAAAAGCTAAAAAAGAATCCTGTTGTGCCAAAAAAGACTCCAAAGCAATGACTACCGCAGAAGTTGAAACATGCAAAACAAAATGCAAAGCCGAAGGAAAAAAGTGTGCGGCAACAATGGCAAAAGTCAGCGGAAAAAAATGCTAAACTAAAACCTTCCATTTTCACTTTATAAAAAACGACGCTTATTTCAGAGGGCACTGAAAAACTTCACTTATTTTGATTAGCATCCTTTTTTAGACAATAAAAAAACGCTTATAACAGGATTT
>NZ_RYDP01000024.1:0-16943 GCF_003970395.1 Flavobacterium sp. GSP27
CTTTTATCCTATTTTATTGTTGCTTATTTAATTGGTTTTCAATGAAATATCTTTTTTGTCATGTACTAAAAATTTTTTTAGTAAATTTAGAAAAACATAAAAGTAGTATTTTTTAGAAAGTTTTCAGGCGTATTTATATAAAAGACTAAAATAGGGGTTAAAATTAATTAAAAATATCAAAAGTTCATACATGGAAATATTTCATATCAGTGCAGAGTGTTATCCTGTTGCAAAAGTAGGAGGTTTAGCTGATGTAGTTGGCGCATTACCAAAATATCAAAACAATGCAGAGCATCGTGTAAGGGTTGTAATACCTTGTTATGATACAAAGTTTAAAAAAGAAAATGAGTTTGAATGTGTTCATTGGAGTTCTGTAAAACTTGGAAATTTTAATTTTCCGTATAGTATTCTAAAAGAAAAAACAGACCAACTAGGATTTGAATTGTATTTGGTTGACATTCCGGATTTATTCGACAGGAAAGACGTGTATGGTTACGAAGATGATATTGAACGTTTTTTGTCTTTCCAGATCGCCACTTTGGATTGGATTACAGGCAGAAGCGAAGTTGCTGATGTCATTAATTGTCACGATCATCATACAGGTATGATTCCATTTATGATGTTGTATTGTCACAAATACGAAAAATTACGAAATATTCCTTCCATGATTACCATTCATAATGGTTTATACCAAGGGCAGTTTGGGTTTAATAAATTATATTATTTACCCGAATTTGATTTGGCTCACGTAAATGTTTTAGAATGGGATAATTGCATTAATTCATTGGCAGTAGCCATAAAATGTGCTTGGGCTGTTACCACAGTTTCTCCAAATTATCTAAATGAAATCAACTATTCAGCAAATGGTCTGGAATCACTATTTAATTTGGTTCGGTATAAGTCTAAAGGGATTTTGAACGGAATTGATATTGAAGTTTGGGATCCGGAAAAAGACGCGATGATAGAAAAAAACTATTCGATTAAAAATTTTGAAAAAGGAAAACAGGAAAATAAAGAAAAATTATGCAAACTCTTTAATTTAGATCCAACAAAACCACTTTTTAGTTTTATTGGAAGATTATTAGAAGAAAAAGGAGGGGATTTATTACCACCAGCCGCAGCTCTTGCTTTATCTGAGAATTATCAACAAATTAATATTTTGATTTTAGGATCCGGAAGTACAATTATTGAAAAACAATTGAATACTTTGCTACAAGATTACAAAGGAAATTACAATACGTTTATTGGTTATAATGAAGAATTAGCACACTTGATTTACGCCGGTTCTGATTTTTTATTAATGCCTTCCAGAGTAGAGCCTTGCGGTTTAAACCAAATGTATTCGTTGCGCTACGGAACAATTCCCATTGTGAGACGAACTGGTGGGTTAAGAGACACAGTTGTTGATTTTGGCGATGACGGAAACGGAATTTGCCACGATCAGGCCACAGTTGGTGATGTTTGTTATTCTATTCAAAGAGCCGTCAATTTATATGATGATAAAGAACATCTGAACAAAATTAGAAAAATAGGAATGAACACAGACCATTCATGGGAGCGTGTTTGTCAGGAATATATAGAAATGTACAAACTAATAAGCAACAAGAAATGAAACCCAAAAAGAAAAATGTTATTGCAATTATTTTAGGTGGAGGACAAGGTTCAAGATTGTATCCCTTGACAGAATCACGATCAAAACCAGCTGTACCAATAGGAGGAAAATACCGATTGGTTGATATTCCTATTTCAAATTGTATGAATTCAGATATTTACAGAATGTTTGTATTGACACAATTTAATTCGGCTTCCCTGAATGCACACATAAAAAACACCTATAACTTTAGTATTTTTAGCCATGCCTTTGTTGATATTCTTGCTGCTGAACAAACTCCTGATAATCCAACCTGGTTTCAAGGGACTGCCGATGCCGTAAGACAATGTATGCCTCATTTCTTAAACCATGATTTCGATTATGCGTTGATACTTTCCGGAGATCAGTTGTACCAAATGGATTTCAACGATATGTTAGAAGAACACATTAAGAACGAAGCTGATATCTCTATTGCTACTTTGCCAGTAAATGCTAAAGATGCGCCTGAATTTGGGATATTAAAAACAAACTCCGAAAGCTGTATTGAATCCTTTATCGAAAAACCAGCGAAGGAATTATTACCGGATTGGGAATCGGATGTGAGTGAACAAATGAAAAGTGAAGGAAAAAATTACTTGGCTTCGATGGGAATCTACATTTTTAACAAAAAACTGTTGGTCGATATCATGTCCAATAAAGAAACCAAAGATTTTGGCAAAGAAATTATTCCGCAAGCGGTAGGCCACAGAAAGATTTTAAGTTATCAATATGAAGGATATTGGACGGATATTGGTAATATAGATTCCTTTTTTGAAGCGAATATTGGACTTACGGATGACTTGCCAAAATTTAATTTATTTGATGATATTAATAAAATTTATACCAGACCAAGATTATTGCCGCCATCAAAATTCCAAAAAACAATGGTTGATAAATCATTGATTTCAGAAGGTTGCATTTTGAATGCCAAAGAAATTAATCGTTCTGTAATTGGTATTCGATCCAGAATAGGGGAGGGAACTATCATTCAAAACAGCTACGTAATGGGTAATGATTTCTATCAGAATATTGATGATATGAATGAAGATCTTAAAAGCGACAGACAATTGGTTGGAATTGGGGAAAGATGTTTTATAAGTAATGCTCTCGTGGATAAAAACTGCAGAATTGGTAATGATGTATATATCAATGGTGGAAACCATCTAGAAGATTTTTCTAATGAGTTGTATGCCATAAAAGATGGAATTGTTGTTATCAAAAAAGGAGCAGTTATACCAGACAATTACATTATTAAGTAACCCTAAAAACTGTTTTTCTTACACTAATATTCTGATTTTTACACGAAGCAGAAGCATACAATTGTTATATGAGCAAAGTTATCTCGCATTCCCTTTTTACCGATTTCGATATTGAATTATTCAAATCAGGGAAACATTTTCGTCTGTATGAAAAACTAGGTGCACATCTTCTTTCAGTTGATGGAACAGACGGTGTTTATTTTGCGGTTTGGGCGCCAACAGCTCAGTCTGTTTCTGTAGTTGGGGATTTCAATTTCTGGACACAAGGTAAACATCTGTTGGAAGTTCGCTGGGACTCCTCTGGCATTTGGGAAGGATTTATTCCAAACATCAAAAAAGGGACAACCTATAAATATAAAATACAATCTAATAATGGTGGAATCATAACAGAGAAAGCGGATCCGTTTGCTTTTTATTGTGAAAAACCACCACACACTGCCTCAGTAGTTTGGGATTTAGAGTATCAATGGAAAGACAAAAACTGGATGAAAACGCGTCAGAACCACAATGGTTTAGACAAGCCTTATTCAGTATATGAAGTCCATTTAGGATCCTGGAAACGGCATGCAGAAGATAATCGCTTTCTGACGTATCTAGAATTTGCCGAAGATTTAGTACATTATATAAAAGAAACTGGATTTACGCACGTGGAGTTCATGCCCATCATGGAATATCCATACGATCCGTCTTGGGGCTATCAATTAGTGGGGTATTTTGCACCAACTTCCCGTTTTGGGAATCCACAGGAATTCATGCATTTAGTAGATAAATTGCACGAAGCAGGAATTGGAGTAATCCTGGATTGGGTACCCTCTCATTTTCCAGATGATGCACATGGTTTAGGATTTTTTGACGGTTCCAATCTTTTTGAACATCCAGATCGTAAAAAAGGCTATCATCCAGATTGGAAAAGTTTAGTTTTCAATTATGGACGAAATGAGGTTCGCTCTTTTTTGATTAGTAATGCGTTATTTTGGTTGCAACATTACCATGCGGATGCTTTGCGGGTAGATGCCGTCGCCTCGATGTTGTATCTGGATTATTCCAGAAAAGAAGGCGAATGGGAACCTAATATTTACGGTGGAAGAGAAAATCTAGATACTATTAGTTTCCTGAAAGAATTTAATGAAGCCGTGTATCTAAATTATGAAGGCGTTCAAACCATAGCTGAGGAAAGTACCTCGTTCCCAATGGTTTCGAGACCAACATCTATCGGAGGTTTGGGTTTTGGAATGAAATGGATGATGGGCTGGATGCACGATACTTTGGAATATTTTCAAAAAGACACGGTGTACAGAAAGTACCATCAAAATGATTTGACTTTCTCAATGACCTATACTTTTTCGGAAAATTTTATGTTGCCGCTTTCGCATGATGAAGTGGTGTACGGAAAAAAATCTATAGCAGGAAGAATGCCAGGAGATGAATGGCAGAAATTTGCGAATTTAAGATTACTTTATGGTTACATGTTTATGCATCCCGGAACTAAATTATTGTTCATGGGAAGTGAATTTGGACAAAGCAACGAATGGAATTTTGAAGGAAGTTTAGATTGGCATTTATTGCAATATCCCTATCATGAAGGCGTAAAAAAATTAATTACAGATTTGAATAAATTGTATAAAACACAACCTGGATTATATGAAAAACAATTCAGTCCGGAAGGTTTTGAATGGATTAATTATTCGGATCATCAAAATGCGGTGATGTCTTTCATTCGAAAAGGAAATGATCTAAAAAACGATATAATTGTAGTGTGTAATTTCACGCAAGTGGTGCGCCCTGATTATCGAATTGGTTTACCTAAAAAAGGAAAATTGACAGAAATTTTTAACAGTGATGCTTCAAATTATGGAGGAAGCGGCGTTTCTAATACTACAAAAATAGCAATTGAGTCATTGCCTTATGATGGAAGAGATTATTCTGCTGAATTGTTATTGCCGCCGTTAAGTGTTATTGTTTTTAAAATCGGATAATTTTTAACAAAACGATTTAGAGGTTAAGAGAACTTCAGATTACAATGAGAATTAGAGATTAAGAGTATTTAAAGCTTAATTATGTAGGTGTAACAACTAATTTAAATTTAGTGTTGATTTATCGTTTTTTTTGATTTTAACTCCTAATCTCTTACCTTCTTTGTTTAAAAACACACACCTATTTATCTCTAAATTTAAGTGTCTAAAAACTATAACGTTTTCGTTAATAAACCCCACACATATAACTGTTTACAAAGTAATTTCGTAAGTTTGAATGCTAGAAAAAGATTAAAATTAATACCATAAAACATGATTACAAATACAGAATTAGAATATAAGGGAGATTTATATCCCACAAAAATAATTTCTTTTGAACAGGAAGTTGATTCAATCTATTTTCATACCGATAATAGTGTCATCTTGAAAGTAACCATATTAAGAGATAGTTTAATCCGATTTAGATTTACAACAAAAGGGTATTTTAGCAATGATTTTTCTTATGCAATTGATAAAAGTCATTCTCATGGTTATAATTTTCTGGAAGTTTCTGAAGCAGAAGAGTATTATCAGATAAAAACCAGTAAAGTACAATGCAGGATTCAAAAAATAGACATGAGAGTATCTATTTATGATCTAGAAGAAAATATTATTTTAGAAGATGAGCTTGGATTTCATTGGGAAGAAAGCTATGAATATGGCGGTAACATTGTCAAAATGAGTAAGGCTTCAAAAGACGGGGAATGTTTTTACGGACTTGGCGACAAAGCAACCCAAATGAATTTGAAGGGAAAAAGACTGGAAAATTTTGCAACAGATCAATATGCTTTTCAAAAAGATCAAGAGCCCTTATACAAAGTTGTTCCATTTTATATTGGATTACGAAACAAGAAATCCTATGGTATTTTCTTTGATAATACCTTTAGAACCTATTTTGATTTTTGTCACGAAAGAAGAAATGTAACCAGTTATTGGGCTGAAGGTGGAGAAATGAATTATTATTTCATTTACGGACCCCAAATGCAAGATGTGGTTACAACGTATACTGATTTGACCGGTAAGCCAGAATTGCCACCACTTTGGGCACTTGGATACCACCAATGCAAATGGAGTTATTATCCGGAAAGCAATTTAAAAGAAGTTGCAGCTAAATTTAGAGAGTTGAAAATTCCATGTGACGCACTGTATTTGGATATTGATTATATGGAAGGTTTTCGATGTTTTACTTGGAACAAAGAATATTTTCCGGATCCAAAAAGAATGGTGGCTGAATTAGCCGAAGATGGTTTCAAAACAGTTGTAATTATCGATCCGGGAATAAAAATTGACAAAGAATATTCGGTATATCAAGAAGCTTTAGAAAAAGATTATTTCTGCAAAAGAGCTGACGGTCCATACATGAAAGGAAAAGTATGGCCGGGAGAATGTAATTTTCCGGATTATACAAACCCTGCGGTACGGGAGTGGTGGGCTGGATTGTTCAAAGAATTAATTTCGGAAATTGGAGTAAAAGGAGTGTGGAATGACATGAATGAACCCGCAGTAATGGAGGTTCCTAATAAAACATTTCCAATGGATGTGCGCCATGATTACGACGGAAACCCTTGCAGTCATAGAAAAGCACATAATATTTATGGTACACAAATGGCCAGAGCAACCTATCATGGTGTGAAACGATTTGCATATCCAAAAAGACCCTTTGTAATAACAAGATCAGCATACGCAGGAGCACAACGGTACACGTCTTCTTGGACTGGAGATAATGTAGCCACTTGGGAACATTTATGGATTGCAAATATTCAGGTGCAACGTATGTCTCTATCTGGTATGGGTTTTACAGGATCAGATATTGGTGGATTTGCAGAACAACCATCAGGCGAATTGTATGCCCGTTGGATTCAATTGGGTGTTTTTCATCCTTTTTGCAGAACTCATTCTTCAGGAGATCACGGCGATCAGGAACCATGGGCTTTTGATGAAGAAGTGATCAATATCACTAGAAAGTTCGTGAATTTAAGATACCAATTATTACCTTATTTATATACCATGTTTTGGCAATATATTGAGGAAGGAATTCCTATGTTGAAGCCATTAGTATATTATGATCAGGAAGATATTCAAACGCATTATAGAAATGACGAATTTGTTTTTGGAAATCAAATTCTTGTTTGTCCTATTTTAGAACCTAATTCAGTAGGAAGGCGCATGTATATTCCTCGTGGACAATGGTATAATTATTGGACCAACGAATTGGTCAATGGCGGAAAAGAAATATGGGTAGGTACTAAGTTTGATGAAATTCCAATTTTTGTAAAAGCAGGAGCAATCATTCCTAAATATCCGGTTCAACAATATGTTGGCGAACTGGAGTTTGATGAGTTAACACTGGATATTTATTATCACGAAGGAAAAGAAAAATCAGTAGTGTATGAAGATGCGCAAGATGGATATGATTATAAAAAAGGACGGTATAGCTTTTTGTCTTTTCAAGCAACCGGAAAAGAGAAGGAACTGATCATTCAGTTGCATAAAGAAGGAAAATACGACACTAATTATTCTAAGTATAAATTAAATTTGATTGGACTTCCTTTTAAAGTCAAAACAATAGAAATTGATAACGTTGAAGTTGTATTTGATAAAATTACTTTGGATAATGAGGGCTATTTTATTGTTGATAAGGGATTTACAGCTTTGTATATTATTGGAGAATAACAAAAAAATGATACTTTTAAATTTAATTTTATAAATTAAGTTAATTACTTTTCTATGTTTGAAATACCTACGGGTTATCTATAACTATCTTAAATAATGTCAATTAAGTGGGAAGTTTCCATATGAATTTTACAAAGCTTGAACCTATAATTCCTACTCCATCGATACTTAATCTGTTTTTAGCTGATAAATCGCCATATTTTGCTTTTAAGTCCGTTCTGGGTAAAGCATTTAAGGAATACTCAAAAGCAAATTTATCATTAACATCCCATCTAAAAGATAGATTTGTACCAATTGATAAATGAGAAGAAGGTTCGTTAAAACTTATTCCTCCTCCCCATGTACCCCATCTGTTTATTAGAGTGGGTTCTATACTGGGAATAAAGGTAGTTTTGATACTTCTTTGAAAAGCATATAAATATAATGGGAAATGGTACCCTAAGCCTATAAAATATTTATCAAATTGTATTTTATTGAAACTTTCATAACCAACAGATACTTCTACATTTCGATCAACCATCGAAAATTGTAAATTATAATTTATGGCTGATTTATCATTAGTTGGATCACTCCCAATAATTGCATTTCTTAAATCTAATCCTCCTGAAAAAGAGATATAGTTATCTTTTTCGGTTTGAGAATATGAATTACACGTTGCTAGTATTACTGCTAATATTATTACTGTTTTGCTCAATTTATTTTTTTTCATTCATTCATTTTATTCACATAATCTAATGCCTCTTTAATTTCTTCATCACTCATTTCAGTAATTATTATTACTTTTTTTAGATCTTCAATAGTGTACATTTTCCAGTTTTTTGTTGTGTTTAGCTTAAAATTTTAACTTAAAAAATTGTAATTTCTATAAAATTAAATTATTAAATTTTTTCTTTTTTACTCTGGGTAATAAGTGTTTTGTTTTGTGTTGTAAGTGAAAAAAAATTATGACTGATTTTATTATTTGTAATGAATAGAGCGTTGAATGAAAGTGTATTGTTCTTCAGAATTATTTTAATAATTACGTATTTTAAATGTAGAAATATTTCCAAAAAAAATAATCCGCAACACAAAATAGTTGTGAAATTAATGAAATAATTAAAATGTTTTTCCAGTAATTATTCGGTCGAATTTTAAATAGAAGAAATTATTTTGAAATTTTTGGGACATGAATTTTGTCGAAATATGAATTGTAACAGCTAGGATAGTCTGGATTTAATTGTGATTTCACATATTTCTCAAAAAGAATCACTTATTACTTGGTAGTGTGTTTTTTACTTTTTTTAATATAAAATTTGAATTAAATTTTAACGTAGTAAATGATGAAAAAAAAATTACTAGTACTGTTGTTTGGTTTTGGAACAGCAACGTATGCACAGGTTGGAGTAGGAACACTTGCTCCTAACGCATCTACAATGCTAGATGTGGTTGCAAATAATAAAGGAGTTATGATTTCTAGAGTCCCTTTGAAGGGAACCAATGATAGTACAACTATTTCAAATGGTAATGTAGAAAGTTTATTGGTTTACAATACACAGCTAATTGCTGATGTTAAGCCTGGTTATTATTATTGGCTTAATAATAAATGGAATAGAATAGTGAATACTGATGATGTAACAAAGGCATTGTCAATTTCTTCAATTGTGACAAAAACTAGTAGTTACGATGCTTTAACTACTGACGAGACCATCTTAGTAGATGCAACTTCCAATGCAGTGACGGTAACCTTGCCTTCAGCGGTATTGTCATTAGGAAAAAAATTTAACATTAAAAAAATTGATACTTCTAATAATAATGTGATCATAAAATCAGCTGCTGGAGCAATCGATACGATGACCTCCATTTCAGGAGGATTATGGTTGCAAACTTGGGTACTTCAATCGGATGGTACAAATTGGTTTGTGATAAGCAGTAACTAAGTTTTTTTTTACGTTTTGTAAGATACCTTTCTCTCTTATAATACCATAAAAGAAAAGTAGTGTTTAGAAAAAAAGAAATTTCCTTTTTTAATAAAAAACAGAAAAATGAAAAAAAATATTTTAATAGCATTGCTATTTTTGAGTTGTTTTATGGCAAAAGCACAAATAGGTATTGGTACACCAATGCCTGATCCTTCAGCAGTACTGGAATTAAAAAGTACTACTAGAGGTTTTTTGCCCCCTAGTTTAACGACCGTTCAACGTGATGCGATTATATCTCCAAAGGTAGGTTTAATGATTTATAATACCAGTAGAAGATGTTTAGAATGGTACAATGGTACTTTTTGGTATAACGGCTGTGGTATCGATAGCTCTTCGGGAGGAAGTGCTGTTATCTCGGGGTATAGTAGTGTTACTGCATCATCAGGGACTTTAACTGTTGGAAATTCTGCATCAGGGGTTACTCAAACCATAACGGCTTTAGTGGGTAAGGTTGGTAGTTATGATATTTCGGTAACTGTCAATGGCGTAACATTTACAGCTTCTGGTATTTTTACCGGAACAGGACCCCAGAACATTGTGCTTACCGCTTCAGGTACTCCCTTAAAAGGAGAAACCTCAAATTTTGTTTTAAACACTACCCCCAGCATTAGTTTTCCTAGAACAATTGTAGCAGTAGGTGTTGAAGGGTCTTCAAATGGTACTGCTGTAGTTTCGGGGTATAGCCCTTCTACGACATCAACAGGTACTTTAACCGCTGGTACTCCTGCATCAGGGGTAACCCAAACGATAACGGCTACTGTAGGCAGTATTGGTACTTATAATATTTTGACTATAGCCAATGGTGTAACGTATACCGGTTCCGGAACTTTTACAGGAACAGGACAACAGAATATTGTACTTACGGCTACAGGAATACCTTTAAAAGTACAGACCTCAAATTTTGTTTTAAATACAACCCCTAGCATTAGTTTTCCCCGTACAACTGTAGCGGCAATCGTTGGTACTAGTGTATCTTCAGGTGGTAGTGCTATTGTTTCGGCATACACGGGTGCTACGACATCTACAGGTACTTTAATTGCTGGTACTCCTGCGTCTGGGGTAACCCAAACCATAACGGCTACTGTAGGCAGTGTAGGTACTTATAATATCACGAAAACCATTAATGGCATAACGTATTCCGGTTCAGGTACTTTTACAGGAACAGGACAACAGGATATTGTACTTACCGCTACAGGTACTCCTATAGTAGCAGGAACTTCCAATTTTGTATTAGACACAACTCCATCCGTTAGTTTTTCTAGAACAATTTTAGCAGCTGGTTCAAATGGATCTTCAGGAGGTACAGGTATTGTTTTGGCATACGCGGGTGCTACGGCATCTACAGGAACTTTAACTGCTGGTACACCTGCAACTGGAGTAACCCAAACCATAACGGCTACAGTAGGGAGTGTTGGTACTTATACTATCACGAAAACCATTAATGGTGTAACTTTTACAGGTTCTGGCACTTTTTCAGGAACAGGGCAACAGGATATTGTGCTTACAGCTACAGGTACTCCTGTAGTAGCAGGTGTTTCTAATTTTGTATTAGACACAACTCCATCCGTTAGTTTTTTTAGAACAATTTTAGATGCTGGTTCAAATGGATCTTCGGGAGGTACAGGTATTGTTTCGGCATACACGGGTGCTACGACATCTACAGGTACTTTAATTGCTGGTACTCCTGCGTCTGGGGTAACCCAAACCATAACGGCTACTGTAGGCAGTGTAGGTACTTATAATATCACGAAAACCATTAATGGCATAACGTATTCCGGTTCAGGTACTTTTACAGGAACAGGACAACAGGATATTGTACTTACCGCTACAGGTACTCCTATAGTAGCAGGAACTTCCAATTTTATATTAGACACAACTCCATCCGTTAGTTTTTCTAGAACAATTTTAGATGCTGGTTCAAATGGATCTTCGGGAGGTACAGCTGTTGTTTCGGCATACACGGGTGCTACGGCATCAACAGGTACTTTAACCGCTGGTACTCCTGCATCTGGGGTGACTCAAACCATAACGGCTACAGTAGGCAGTATAGGTACTTATAATATCACGAAAACCATTAATGGTGTAACTTTTACGGGATCTGGCACTTTTTCAGGAACAGGGCAACAGGATATTATACTTACAGCTACGGGTACACCTGTAGTAGCGGGTATTACTAATTTTACATTAGACACAACTCCTGCAGTTAGTTTTTTTAGAACAATTTTAGATGCTGGTTCAAATGGATCTTCGGGAGGTACAGCAGTTGTGACAAGTTATACTAATAAATCATCATCAGGAACTTTAACTGCTGGTACTCCTGCGTCTGGGGTAACCCAAACCATAACAGCTACGATAGGAAGTGTAGGTACGTATAATATTACTACTATTACTAATGGCGTAACTTTTACGGGTTCTGGAACTTTTACCGGAACAGGGCAACAGGATATTGTGCTTACAGCTACAGGTACACCTGTAGCGTCTGGTATTACTAATTTTACATTAGACACAACTCCTACGCTTAGTTTTTCTAGGGTAATTGTCAGTGCAACTTCAGGTGGTACTGCTGTTGTGACAAGTTATAGTAATAAATCATCAGCAGGAACTTTAACTGCGGGTACCACTGTTTCTGGGGTAACCCAAACGATAACGGCTACAGTAGGAGGTGTAGGTACGTATACTATCACTACCATTAGTAATGGCGTAACTTTTACGGGATCTGGCACTTTTTCAGGAACAGGGCAACAAGATATTGTGCTTACCTCTACAGGTACACCTGTAGTTGCAGGAACTTCCAATTTTATATTAGACACAACTCCATCCGTTAGTTTTTCTAGAACAATTTTAGATGCTGGTTCAAATGGATCTTCGGGAGGTACAGCTGTTGTTTCGGCATACACGGGTGCTACGGCATCAACAGGTACTTTAATTGCTGGTACTCCTGCATCTGGGGTGACTCAAACGATAACGGCTACAGTAGGCAGTATAGGTACTTATAATATCACGAAAACCATTAATGGTGTAACTTTTACAGGTTCTGGCACTTTTTCAGGAACAGGGCAACAAGATATTGTGCTTACCGCTACAGGTACACCTGTAGTTGCAGGAACTTCCAATTTTATATTAGACACAACTCCATCCGTTAGTTTTTCTAGAACAATTTTAGATGCTGGTTCAAATGGATCTTCGGGAGGTACAGCAGTTGTGACAAGTTATACTAATAAATCATCATCAGGTACTTTAACTGCTGGTACTCCTGCGTCTGGGGTAACCCAAACCATAACAGCAACTGTAGGAGGTGTAGGTACGTATAATATTACTACTATCACTAATGGCGTAACTTTTACGGGATCTGGCACTTTTTCAGGAACAGGGCAACAAGATATTGTGCTTATTGCTACAGGTACTCCTGTAGTAGTTGAGACTTCAAATTTTGTTTTAAACACTACTCCTACACTTAGTTTTCCTAGAACAATAGTCTCTTCTATTGATTTATCTTCGGGTGGTACTGCTGTTGTGACAAGTTATAGTAATAAATCATCAGCAGGAACTTTAAATGCGGGTACCGCTGTGTCTGGGGTAACTCAAACCATAACGGCTACAGTAGGAAGTGTTGGTACCTATTCTATTACCGCTATTGCTAATGGGGTAACTTTTACGGGTTCTGGCACTTTTACAGGAACAGGATCACAGGATATTGTGATTATTGCTACAGGAACTCCTGTAGTAGTTGAGACTTCGAGTTTCTCTTTAAACACGACTCCTACACTTAGTTTTACTAGGGTAATTGTCAGTGTAACTTCGGGAGGTACAGCTGTTGTGACAAGTTATAGTAATAAATCATCAGCAGGAACTTTAAATGCTGGTACCGCTGTGTCTGGGGTAACTCAAACCATAACGGCTACAGTAGGCAGCTTAGGTACATATAATATTACCACCATTTCTAATGGTGTAACTTTTAGAGCTTCTGGCACTTTTACAGGAACAGGATCACAGAATATATTGTTTACGGCTACAGGTACTCCTGTAGTAGTAGGGACTTCTAATTTTGCATTAAACACGACTCCATCCATTAGTTTTACTAGGGTAATTGTCAGTGCAACTTCAGGAGGTACTGCTATTGTGACAAGTTATAGTAGTAAATCATCATCAGGTACTTTAAATGCTGGTACTCCTGCAACTGGGGTAACGCAAACGATAACAGCTACAGTAGGCAGTGTTGGTACGTATTCTATTACAGCTATTGCTAATGGGGTAACTTTTACGGGTTCTGGCACTTTTTCCGGAACAGGATTACAGGATATTGTACTTATTGCTACAGGAACTCCTATAGCAGTAGGAACTTTTAATTTCGTTTTAAACACAACTCCTACAGTTAGTTTTCCTAGGGTAATTGTCAGTGCAACTTCAGGAGGTTCTGCTGTTGTGACAAGTTATATTAGTACGGTATCCTCAGGAACTTTAACTGCCGGTACCGCTGTGTCTGGGGTGACCCAAACGATAAGAGCTACTGTAGGCAGTGTTGGTACCTATTCTATTACCGCTATTGCTAATGGTGTAACTTTTACAGGTTCTGGCACTTTTTCAGGAACAGGGCAACAGGATATTATACTTACCGCTACAGGTACTCCTGTAGTAGTTGAGATCTCGAATTTTGCATTAGACACAACTCCTACTGTTAGTTTTCCTAGAACAATTTTAGCGACTGGTTCAAATGCATCTTCAGGAGGTACGGCTGTTGTTTCGGCATACATAGGTACTACAGCATCAACAGGTACTTTAACTGTTGGTATTCCTGTATCTGGTGTAACCCAAACGATAACGGCTACAGTAGATAGTATTGGTACATACACTATCACCACTTTTATTAATGGCGTAGCTTTTACCGGTTCTGGAACTTTTACAGGAACAGGACAACAGGATATCGTGCTTACTGCTGCGGGGACACCTGCGGTAGCAGGCGTTAATAATTTTACATTAGAAACTACACCATCTGCTAATTTTCCTAGAGTTGTTATAGCAGCAGGTCCTGTTGGAGGTTATGCAATATGTGATGGGTCTGCACCTACTACAGTGGTAGATATTCTTTCGAGTACAGGAAAGACCTGGATGGACAGGAATTTAGGTGCCAGTCGGGCTGCAACTTACGAGAAGGATTTTCTGGCTTATGGGTGTTTGTATCAATGGGGTCGAGGTAATGACGGTCATGCGGGTATGAATTGGTCTAATTCTGCAAATGGAAGTCCGCTTCAATCAATAACGCATGATAAATCATTAACTGATAGTCCAGTTAATAAATTATTCATATTGGGTGATAGTTTGAATGGAAACTGGCGTTCAACACCAAACTCCAATTTATGGCAGGGTGTTTCCGGTATCAATAATCCTTGTCCTTCAGGATATAGAATACCCACAGATACTGAATTCACGGCAGAGATAAATGAGTATCATATTTCAGGAAGCTATAGGGCTTATGTTTCAATTCATAAGTTTGTTCTTTCAGGTTATCGGAATTCTAGAGATGGTAGGTTAGACAATAATGCTGGTAATAACGCTGTATATTGGACTAGTAATTCAATTTTTAATTCCGCAAAGATGTTTTATATGGAGTATATGCAGTCTAATGCATATGTTGGGAATAACTTTGATACTTCTTATGGTGCTTCCGTTCGTTGTATCAAAGACTAATTTTTTTAATTTCTTCCTGCCTTTAAGGCAGGAAGTTTTAAATATTTAGTTTTACGGTTTTTAAGTTAAATAATTTTTTAAAAAAAATAAAAAATGATGAAAAATATTTTAATAGCAATGCTATCGCTGAGTTGTTTTATGGCAAAAGCGCAAATAGGTATTGGTACACCTATGCCTGACCCTTCGGCAGTACTGGAATTAAAAAGTACTACCAAAGGTTTTTTGCCCCCTGGTTTAACTACGGTTCAACGTGATGCGATTGCGTCGCCAATGGCGGGTTTAGTGATTTATAATACGACCAAAAATTGTTTAGAGTGGTTTGATGGGACTACCTGGTATAACGGTTGTGGGGTTCAGGAATCCTCGGGAGCTACTGCTGTTGTCACGGCGTATAGCTGTTCTACTAATTCAGTGGGTACCTTAACTGTGGGTACTCCTGTGTCTGGGGTAACCCAAACCATAACGGCAACGGTTGATAGAGTGGGTGCCTATAGTATTTCGGCTAGTGCTAATGGGGTGACTTTTACGGGTTCTGGCTCTTTTGCAGGAACTGGATCTCAGGATATTGTACTTACTGCTTCAGGGACTCCCTTAGTAGTTGCCAACTCAAATTTTGTTTTAGATAGAAGTGTATCGTGTAATTTTAGCCGAAATACGCTTTAATGCTACTGGAGCCACAGCTACATTGAAGTAGTTATGTGAGTGGTGCTGATGTGCTTTTTAGCTTCTTTACAAATAATGCAAAGGCTGGAATTTATTACATGCGTTAATTCGGTAATAGTGTTCGTTGTATCAAAGACTAAATTGTTATTTTTTCTTCCTGTCCTTTGAGGCAGGAAGTTTTAAATATTTAGGTTTTACGTTTTTTTAAACCCTAGATTCAAGTTACAAAAACAAAAAAAGGATAAAAAATAACATGACTTTCCGTTCGGACTACCAGTCAATTTTTGCTGCCACAACATGAGGAACTCGATCTGGCGAAGCAATTATCCTGAATTTCTATTTTAATCTTTTAAAAAAAAACGGTAAAAATCAGTGTAATTTTTATCATTTTTTTTTAGAAATACTGCTCTTTTGTAAATTTAGTCCGCTTATCGAACAGTACTAAAAAATATTTTGAAAGCGTTGTTATTTCTCAATTGTTTGAATACTGCATTAGCATTCAAATAAGATATTTCTATAATATTTTATTTACCGTACTAGCTTTATCGACACTTTTAGGAGGTCCAGTTAATGATAATTCAGTGGTTAAGTAATTGTGTTTTGAACTTTATTGTGATGAAGAATTGATATAAGTTGTGTTGCGGAAGTTAATGTGTACAATTTTGAAGCATAATCTAGCTTATTTTTATAAATATAATTTTTATTTTTCTATTCTGTCTATTTTTAAAAACAAGTATTTTTTGTGTTTATATTTTTTACACACCTACTTTTCAGGTATTTAACCGCTAAAATTGTTAAAAATATTTTTAATTATATTGGTTGTAAATAATCGCATATTTGGACTTTTTTTTTGTTAGTGTTAATAATATATGCGAATCAAGGGTTAAAAAAGAAAGAAATATCTGTTTAAAAATCAGATTAATAAGCTGATAATCAGTATATTTATAGTGTATCTAACGCACATTTAAATATATGATTAATCAGCTTAAAGCCCTAAAATTAATAAAAATCTACTCAATAATCTGCGACAGATTTGAAAAAGATTTAAAATATACTTGCGAAC
>NZ_RYDP01000025.1:0-7587 GCF_003970395.1 Flavobacterium sp. GSP27
TTGTGACCCGACTGGGGCTCGAACCCAGGACCCCATCATTAAAAGTGATGTGCTCTACCAACTGAGCTATCGAGTCATTTTCTTTCCTTGAATGCGGGTGCAAATATAAGGACTTATTTTGGAGTTTTCCAAGCAATTTTATTATAAATTTGTCTTTTTTAAACAAAATTACTCAACACCTTAATTTGTAAGGTTTTATTCAGATGAAAAAAATAATTTTATTAGGTTATATGGGGTGTGGTAAGTCTACAATTGCAAATAAGTTGTCCAAAATTATCCAATTTCCTTTTGTAGATTTGGATGAAAAGATAGTAGAGAAGATGAATTTGTCTATAAATGCCATTTTTGAAAAGCATGGAGAAATTTATTTTAGAAAGGTAGAACACGAAGTTTTTATCGAATTATTAAACGCTCCCGAATCATGTATTATAGGTTTAGGTGGAGGGACTCCTTGTTATGCCAATAATCATGAGTTGCTAAAAGGAGATAATGTTGTTTCTATTTATCTAAAGGCTTCTATTGAAACGTTATTGAACAGATTGGCTTTTAATGTAAGTAAGCGTCCACTGATTGCGGATAAAAGTCCTGAAGATATGAAAGAGTTCATAGCAAAACACCTTTTTGACAGGAGCTTTTATTACAACCAAGCGCAATATAAAGTTGTGGTTGATGGTAAAACAATCGATCAGACTGCGCAGGATATTGTGGCTCTTTTAGCTTAAATACGCATAATTAGTATCGTTTTCATCAAAAACAACTTGTACGTGCTCTAATAACGAAGTAGAAAGCGAGATTCCTTTAAAATCTGCTTTTACAGGATACTTTTTGTGATTTCTATCCACAAGCACTGCGGTTTTGAATTTTTTCAAAGGAACATCTATAAAGTGTCGTACGGCATAGATAAGTGTCGTTCCGGAGTTTAATACATCATCTACCAGAACTAAACCTTTATTGGTATACTGTTCTTTTGATAACGAAGTATGAATGGGTAATTGAGGGTTTTGTTTGTTGATCTGTACTTCGCATAGTGCAACTTTAAGAGGGGAAATAGTTTCCAGGACGGCGGCTATTTTTTTTGCGAAAATGAAACCATTACTGGCGATTCCTGCAATGACTATTTCCTCTTCATCTACGAAAGTTTCATATATTTGGTAGGCAATTCTTTTTATTTTGTGATCAATTTCCTGATTTGTTAAGATGATATTTTTGCTCATTATTTAAAATTTTTATATTCCCCTCCCCAACCCTCCCCGAAGGGAAGGGAGCTAGGACTGGCAAAGGTTATTCGATGTTTTACTTAATTTTTATTTGTCACTTATCTTACATTCAAAACTCTGGGGTGAGAATTGTGTTTGATAAAGTTCATTCGGGATTGTACTTAATTAACTAAGGCTAGTCTCCCTCACCTTCGGGGAGGGTCGGGGAGGGGAGAAATTCATCAATATCTCTTCGATCTTTTTTGGTAGGTCTTCCCGTGCCATTCTTTCGATAATGTTCTTTTGATAGTTTTAGTAATTCTAAATGTTGATACGCTTCTGCCGGAGTATCGTTTCGTCTGTAAATATCAACCAGTTTTGCTCCGACACGATTTTCCGGGATATCCAACACGGTGATTATTTGGGTAATTTGGTCTTTCCGAAACGTGATTTTGTCAGTAGCGAAAACTTCTTTAGAAGGCTTGGCAACAAGACCGTTAACGGTTACGTGATTCTTTTTGCAGGCTTCAGTAACCATATTTCGGGTTTTATAATACCGCACGCACCATAAATATTTATCTATTCTCATAAATTTTCTAAAATAGGAGTTAAATTGTTTACAAAAATCAATCAATATTGTATCTTGCGCACTTAAAAAAATTAGCTATAATGAACAAATTTAAGTATTATTTTATTCTATTAATTACAACTATCTCTTTATTTTCATGCTCAAAGGATGAGGCTGCTGAAATTCAACCGCCTAGAGATTTCGCAGTGCAATATGCGACTGATTTAACGGATATCGAAGAATATTTAAAAAACTATTATATCACAGTTGTAAATCACGCCGGTTTCCCGGACGACCAGGACGTTAGCTATACAAAAATTCCTGCAGGAGGTAGCCAGCCCTCTATCTGGTCTTATAAAGATAAAACAACCTTTCCTAAACTTTTGAGTAGAGATGTCAAACTTCATGATATAACGTATACCTTGTATTATTTAGTGCTTAGAGAGGGAGCGGGCAAATCTCCTACTAATGCTGATGCGGTATTGGCTTCTTACAAAGGAGATTATTTATCCCGAACCACGGTTTCGGAAGTTACGACACTTTCTGCTACTCAGTTTGAGGTGGTGAAAAACCCACAACAATTCTTTAGTTTGCTTACTACAGTAGTAGGATGGGGCGAAACTTTTCCGCAATTTAAGACTGGGACTTACGATTCTAATACAGATGGGACCGTATCTTACAGAGATTTTGGAGCAGGAGTAATGTTTTTGCCTTCTGGATTAGGATATTATAATTCAGGAAGTGGATCGATTCCTTCTTACGCACCTCTAGTTTTTAGTTTTAAATTATACGAAATTAACAGACTGGATTCAGATGGTGATGGAATCATGAATTTTCAAGAAGATCTTGACGGCGATGGTTATATGCGCGTTTTAGCGACAGGAGTTATAAATCCGGATGATACGGATGGAGATGGAATTCCAAACTTTTTAGATACTGATGATGATGGAGACAGTGTGAGTACCAGAACGGAAATCACGGATGCTAATGGCGTTTTAATCCCATTTGAATCTATCCCAAGCTGTAGCGGAAATACTACTGATCCGGCAAGAATCAAAAGACATTTAGTAAAATGCAATTAAAACATACAAATCAAAAAAAATCCAGTTCAATTTGAACTGGATTTTTTTTTGTATAAGTAAAAGGAAGCTATTATTTTCTTTTCATTACTCTTTGAACCGCTTCAACAATCGCTTGATTGTTCAATTTGTATTTATCCATTAATTGTTCTGGTGTTCCGGACTCTCCAAAGCTGTCATTCACTGCCACGAATTCTTGTGGTAATGGGCTGTTCAAAGCTAAAACTCTAGAAATGCTTTCGCCCAGACCACCAAGAATGTTATGCTCTTCAGCGGTAACAATACATTTTGTTTTTTCCAATGATTTCAAAATTGCTTCTTCATCTAATGGTTTGATCGTGTGAATATTGATTACTTCAGCAGAAATACCTTGTGCTTCTAATGCTTCAGCTGCGATAAGAGCTTCCCAAACTAAATGTCCCGTAGCAACAATAGTTACATCAGTCCCTTCCGTTAAAACAATCGCTTTCCCTATTTCGAAAGGTTCGTCAGCGGGCATAAAGTTAGGCACAACCGGACGACCAAAACGCAAATAAACAGGACCGTGGTGATCCGCAATTGCCAATGTAGCCGCTTTTGTCTGGTTGTAATCACACGTATTGATTACCGTCATTCCCGGTAACATTTTCATTAAACCAATATCTTCCAGGATTTGGTGTGTTGCACCGTCTTCCCCTAAAGTTAATCCGGCGTGTGAAGCACAAATTTTCACGTTTTTCTCTGAATACGCAACCGACTGACGAATTTGGTCATACACTCTTCCCGTAGAAAAATTAGCGAAAGTTCCCGTGAAAGGAATTTTTCCTCCAATAGTTAAACCGGCAGCAATTCCAATCATGTTAGCTTCTGCAATTCCAATTTGGAAAAAACGTTCTGGGTGATTTTTCTTGAAATCATCAAATTTAAGGGAACCAATTAAATCTGCACAAAGTGCCACAACATTCTCGTTTTTTTGACCTAATTCAGTCATTCCCGCTCCAAAACCCGAACGTGTATCTTTACTTCCTGTATTTGTATATTTTTTCATTTTCCTCCCCCAACCCCTCCAAAGGAGGGGAGCTCCTATTGGGGTAAATAGGGTTTTAAATTTTTATTTAATGATTCTGTAGCTGTTTCTCCCCTTCGGGGAGGCTAGGTGGGGATTAGTAGTCGCTTTCTGCTGCTGTGTAGTTTTGGCCTAAAGCAATTTCAAGTTGCGTATCATTAGGCGCTTTACCGTGCCAAGCGTGACTGTACATCATAAAATCTACCCCATTACCCATTTCAGTGTGCAACAATACACAAACTGGTTTTCCTTTTCCAGTTCTGGATTTGGCATCATTCATTCCGGCAATAATAGCTTCGATATCATTTCCTTTTTCAATTTCTAAAACATCCCAATCAAAAGCTTCAAACTTGGCACGAATACTTCCCATGGCTAAAACCTCGTCAGTTGTTCCATCAATTTGCTTTCCGTTTAAATCGATTGTAGCAATAAGGTTGTCCACTTTTTTTGCAGCAGCATACATGATTGCTTCCCAGTTTTGACCTTCCTGTAATTCACCATCACCATGAAGTGTATAAATAATATGGTTGTCACCATTCAATTTTTTTGCTTGAGCAGCACCAATCCCTACTGATAATCCCTGTCCAAGAGAGCCAGATGCAATACGTATTCCTGGTAAGCCGTCATGTGTAGTTGGGTGTCCTTGTAGTCTTGAATTGATCAAACGGAAAGTAGCTAGTTCTGCTGCTGGAAAATAACCGCTTCTAGCTAAAACACTGTAAAATACAGGTGAAATATGCCCGTTTGAAAGAAAGAAAAGATCTTCTCCAATACCGTCCATATCAAAACCTTCTTTGCGTTCCATTATATTTTGATATAAAGTGACAAGGAATTCAGTACAACCTAGAGAACCACCTGGGTGACCTGAGTTGACAGCGTGTACCATTCGAAGAATATCTCTTCTGACTTGGATTGTTAAATCGTTTAATTGTTGTGTGTTCGGTTTCATTTGTGTGTTAAAATTAGACTGGGCAAATGTAGTCAGATATTTTGATTTATACAGACTTCCATTTTTAGATTTATCAATAGTTATCAAGGATTGTTTTTTTAGCAGCAATACTATTTTTAAGAATTCTTGATTATTTAGTATCTTGCAACCATGTTTCAACAATTATTCAAAAGTATTCAGGAAAAAGTGATACTGACTCAGGAAGAAATGGAGTTGTGTAAAACTTTTTTTATCCCTAAAAGATTACGCAAAAAACAAATCCTGTTGCAAGAAGGAGACATTTGTGTCTACAATGCCTTTATTGAAAAAGGAATACTGCGCTCTTTTTCCATCGATGAAAAAGGAAATGAACACATCGTACAATTTGCAATTGAAGGCTGGTGGATCGCAGATTTGTCCAGTTTTCTAACAAATAGTTCCTCTATTTATACGATTGAAGCCTTGGAGGATTCTGAACTGCTTTTGCTGACAACATCGGCAAGAGAAGCTTTAATGGATAAAGTCCCCATGTTTGAAAGATACCAACGCTTGCTTTTGCAAAATGCCTACATCGCCAATCAAGCCAGAATAAATTCGACTTTAACAGAAACCGCCGAAGAAAAATACACCAATTTAGGAATTGCTTATCCCGGAATTGTTCAACGTGTACCCCAACACATGATCGCCTCTTACCTTGGTCTGAAACCGGAAACATTGAGTCGGGTTCGCAAACAAATTAACAATCGAAGTTCATTTTAATTGACATAGATCAATAGAATTTCTTGTTTTACATCAACGAAATCTTTTGCAATACAGCCTTAAATTTGTCC
Organism: Flavobacterium sp. GSP27; assembly: GCF_003970395.1. Taxonomy (NCBI): domain Bacteria; kingdom Pseudomonadati; phylum Bacteroidota; class Flavobacteriia; order Flavobacteriales; family Flavobacteriaceae; genus Flavobacterium; species Flavobacterium sp. GSP27. The sequence continues at coordinate 5,647 of NZ_RYDP01000025.1, forward strand.
TGTAAATATAAGTCGATGTCAAATAGAACCACATTTGCAGTCCTTGGAGTTTCAGCAACCAATAGTATTGTTTTAGCAAAGCAAATTGCCAAAACCAATCCCGTTTTGCTGTTTGATCAAAAAGCCGCTACACTTTTGGAGGTGTATACCGAAATTATTTCAGAGAATCCGAAGGCAAATGTAGAAATGATGATTTGTCCAACCAATGCAAGTTGGGAGGCAGATATTATTATACTTTCAAATGATGTGGCAACAAATGTTACTCTTATTGAAAAAATCAAAAAAGTGGCAACGGGTAAAATCGTACTTATTTTGGGAAACGAAATGGAGGTGATTAATTCCGAAAGTACACTGGATAAATTACAGCATTTGTTTCCTTTTTCTAAAGTTGTTCTGAGCAACGAATCAGCGTATGATTCTAACGATTCTCTTCTTTTGAAAGGAAATGAGCAAGAAACCTTAAACACTATTTTAACTCTATTTACAAGTATTGGTTTGAAAGCCAGTATTTAATTTAATAAAACACTAATTTTTAACAAAAATCAAATGAGTAAATCAATTTTATTTCAACCCTATACATTAGGAAGCAGTACTTTAAAAAATCGAATGGTGATGGCTCCAATGACCAGAAGCCGTTCTAATAATGAAGGTAATGTTCCTACTGCACTTACGGCAGAATATTACACACAAAGAGCTACAGCAGGTTTAATTGTTTCCGAGGGAACTTTTGTGAGTACAAAAGCAGTGGGTTTTATCAATGTGCCCGGAATTTACAGTGCAGCACAAACCGAAGGTTGGAAACTGGTTACAAAAGCAGTTCACGAAAAAGGAGGAACTATATTTGCACAATTGTGGCACACGGGACGGTTGTCGCATCCGGATTTGCATAATGGCGAATTACCACATGCGCCATCCGCTTTGAATCCGTATGCAAAAGCTTACACAAAAGACGGTTTTGTAGACACTGTTGTTCCAAAAGAAATGACTATTGAAGACATAAAACAAACCGTTTTAGATTTTAAAAATGGAGCTAAAAATGCTATTGAGGCGGGTTTTGATGGTGTCGAATTGCACGCTGCCAACGGCTATTTACTACAACAGTTTTTTAATGGTTATTCCAATAATCGTACCGATGAATATGGTGGTTCAATAGAAAATAAAACCCGAATCCTTTTTGAAATTCTAGATGCTTTAGCCGGTGTTATTGATTATTCTAAAGTGGGTGTTCGTTTGAATCCTACCCTGCATAATACGCAGGGAATGATGTTAGATGAACAGACAATTCCTACTTATGAATATATTGTAAACCGTTTGAATGACTATGGTTTAGCGTATGTGCATTTGACGGAGCCTTTTACGCCGGTTGATGATGTACCTTTTGCTGTTACTGAAGTAGCTAAGCATTTCAGACCGTTTTACAAAGGAACATTAATCATCAATAAAGGGTTTACAAAAGAAATGGGAATCAAAGTGCTTGAAGATGGGTATGCAGATCTTGTTGCTTATGGAGTTCCCTTTATTGCAAATCCGGATTTAGTGGCTCGTTTTGAGACTGATGCTCCATTAAGTAAACCAGATCAAAGCACGTTTTACACGGATACTGTGAAAGGATATACTGATTACCCGGCCATGGTTTAAAAAGAAGTATGCTTGTCTGTAGTTCTACGTAAGAAATATTTTTTGACACACATTTCATATATTTTTACAAATTAGACATTTTTTTATTGAAAATCTGTGGAATCTGTGTCGGTTTTTTGTTTGGTACGATTGCGTACAAGCAAATAAATAAATTAAACAAGAATAGTGTCAAAATACCATTGTCTTTATTTTTAGGTTCAATTATAATTCACAAGAAAGCCCGCAATATGGACATGCCCCAAAAAGTTAGACACTATTTGGGGCATTTTTTATGGAAAAAAAAGTAAAATATGATTATGCATT
>NZ_RYDP01000026.1:0-5393 GCF_003970395.1 Flavobacterium sp. GSP27
ATAAAGCTTGTGAGAATAGAAAACGGATGTTACCTTTGCACCCCGCAAAACGCGCAATGTTCCTTGACAGATTGATAAGAAAAGCAGAAGAAAGGGATATAAAAATTATCTCAAAAAAACTTCACATTTTTCTTGTTAGTTAAAAAGAAAGTTGTACTTTTGCACCCGCTTCGAGAAACGCTATAACAAGTGTTAGTAGAGGTGATAGAAATAAAAGAACACGTTCCTAGACATATTGAATTGACAGCCGTCTTGTCCAAAAGACAAGACAAAAGAATAAGAGTAATAGAATTGAGAGATTTGAAAAAACCACTAGAATTTAGTCGCATAAACAAAGAGAACAGATTTATCTGAACTCACAAATATACGATGAAGAGTTTGATCCTGGCTCAGGATGAACGCTAGCGGCAGGCTTAACACATGCAAGTCGAGGGGTATGTTTCTTCGGAGACAGAGACCGGCGCACGGGTGCGTAACGCGTATGCAATCTACCTTTCACAGAGGGATAGCCCAGAGAAATTTGGATTAATACCTCATAGTATAGTACCTTGGCATCAAGGAACTATTAAAGTCACAACGGTGAAAGATGAGCATGCGTCCCATTAGCTAGTTGGTATGGTAACGGCATACCAAGGCAACGATGGGTAGGGGTCCTGAGAGGGAGATCCCCCACACTGGTACTGAGACACGGACCAGACTCCTACGGGAGGCAGCAGTGAGGAATATTGGACAATGGGCGCAAGCCTGATCCAGCCATGCCGCGTGCAGGATGACGGTCCTATGGATTGTAAACTGCTTTTATACGAGAAGAAACCCTGCTACGTGTAGCAGCTTGACGGTATCGTAAGAATAAGGATCGGCTAACTCCGTGCCAGCAGCCGCGGTAATACGGAGGATCCAAGCGTTATCCGGAATCATTGGGTTTAAAGGGTCCGTAGGCGGTCAGATAAGTCAGTGGTGAAAGCCCATCGCTCAACGGTGGAACGGCCATTGATACTGTCTGACTTGAATTATTAGGAAGTAACTAGAATATGTAGTGTAGCGGTGAAATGCTTAGAGATTACATGGAATACCAATTGCGAAGGCAGGTTACTACTAATATATTGACGCTGATGGACGAAAGCGTGGGTAGCGAACAGGATTAGATACCCTGGTAGTCCACGCCGTAAACGATGGATACTAGCTGTTGGGAGCAATTTCAGTGGCTAAGCGAAAGTGATAAGTATCCCACCTGGGGAGTACGTTCGCAAGAATGAAACTCAAAGGAATTGACGGGGGCCCGCACAAGCGGTGGAGCATGTGGTTTAATTCGATGATACGCGAGGAACCTTACCAAGGCTTAAATGTAGATTGACCGTTTTGGAAACAGAACTTTCGCAAGACAATTTACAAGGTGCTGCATGGTTGTCGTCAGCTCGTGCCGTGAGGTGTCAGGTTAAGTCCTATAACGAGCGCAACCCCTGTTGTTAGTTGCCAGCGAGTCAAGTCGGGAACTCTAACAAGACTGCCAGTGCAAACTGCGAGGAAGGTGGGGATGACGTCAAATCATCACGGCCCTTACGCCTTGGGCTACACACGTGCTACAATGGACGGTACAGAGAGCAGCCACTGGGTGACCAGGAGCGAATCTACAAAACCGTTCTCAGTTCGGATCGGAGTCTGCAACTCGACTCCGTGAAGCTGGAATCGCTAGTAATCGGATATCAGCCATGATCCGGTGAATACGTTCCCGGGCCTTGTACACACCGCCCGTCAAGCCATGGAAGCTGGGGGTGCCTGAAGTCGGTGACCGCAAGGAGCTGCCTAGGGTAAAACTGGTAACTAGGGCTAAGTCGTAACAAGGTAGCCGTACCGGAAGGTGCGGCTGGAACACCTCCTTTCTAGAGCCTTAGTGTTAGTAGCAATACACGCTAGGGAAAGAAGACTAAATATCGAAAAGGAAACAAATATTGACATTATATTACTCTTGCTGTTAGTTCAAATAATATTACAGTCGTAAAGTTGTAAAGTCCAATGTCAAAAGTCAAGTACTTTCGACTTTAAGACCTTCGGCTTTAGACATAAGTATAAAGAGTGTCTCGTAGCTCAGCTGGTTAGAGTACTACACTGATAATGTAGGGGTCGACAGTTCGAGTCTGTCCGAGACAACTATTTAACTTAAAAAAAGAAGAAATTCTAGAGTTGAGAAATCGCGATATATCGTTATTCGTAATTCACAATTCATAATTAAAAAAGATTGGGGAATTAGCTCAGCTGGCTAGAGCGCCTGCCTTGCACGCAGGAGGTCAACGGTTCGACTCCGTTATTCTCCACAAAAAGAGTGATCAGCTTACAGTGATCAGTGATCAGTTTCGACTGAATACTAAAAACTGAACACTGAACACTACTTTAAAGTTCATTGACATATTGAGATAAGAAAATAATAAAAAGTAGAAAGCATTTTTTGCTTGTTTATTTATAGACAAGTGAAAGAAACGGCATTCTTAATTGAATGTTGGTACAATAAGCAAAATAAGGGCGTATGGGGGATGCCTTGGCTCTCAGAGGCGATGAAGGGCGTGATAAGCTGCGAAAAGCTACGGGGATTGGCACACACGATATGATCCGTAGATACCCGAATGGGGCAACCCACTATGTTGAAGACATAGTACACCGATAGGTGGGCAAACCCGCTGAACTGAAACATCTAAGTAGGCGGAGGAGAAGAAAACAAAAGTGATTCCGTAAGTAGTGGCGAGCGAACGCGGATTAGCCCAAACCAAAGATGTTACGGCATTTTTGGGGTTGTAGGACCACGATATTTGTTGCGGATAGAATTAGAATCTACTGGAAAGTAGGGCCAAAGAAGGTGATAGCCCTGTATAAGTAATAGAAGATAACGATAGTGGTATCCTGAGTAGGGCGGGACACGAGAAATCCTGTCTGAATTTGGCGGGACCATCCGCTAAGGCTAAATACTCCTGAGAGACCGATAGTGAACCAGTACCGTGAGGGAAAGGTGAAAAGAACCGTGAATAACGGAGTGAAATAGATCCTGAAACCATACGCTTACAAGCGGTCGGAGCCCTTTCGTGGGGTGACGGCGTGCCTTTTGCATAATGAGCCTACGAGTTAACGTTGCTGGCAAGGATAAGTGGTTAAGCCACGGATCCGTAGCGAAAGCGAGTCTGAATAGGGCGCTTTAGTCAGTAGTGTTAGACGCGAAACCGTGTGATCTACCCATGGGCAGGTTGAAGCTGTGGTAACACATAGTGGAGGACCGAACCGGTTGACGTTGAAAAGTCTTCGGATGACCTGTGGGTAGGGGTGAAAGGCCAATCAAACTCGGAAATAGCTCGTACTCCCCGAAATGCATTTAGGTGCAGCGTTATGGTTAAAGTTATATAGAGGTAGAGCTACTGATTGGATGCGGGGGCTTCACCGCCTACCAATTCCTGACAAACTCCGAATGCTATATAATGTTTCATAACAGTGAGGGCTTGGGTGCTAAGGTCCAAGTCCGAGAGGGAAAGAACCCAGACCATCAGCTAAGGTCCCCAAATATACGCTAAGTTGAAAGAACGAGGTTTGTCTGCCCAGACAGCTAGGATGTTGGCTTGGAAGCAGCCATTCATTTAAAGAGTGCGTAACAGCTCACTAGTCGAGCGGACGAGCATGGATAATAATCGGGCATAAGCGTATTACCGAAGCTATGGATTTACAATTAATTGTAAGTGGTAGGGGAGCATTCTCACAGGGTAGAAGGTGTATCGTAAGGTATGCTGGACTGGTGAGAAAAGAAAATGTAGGCATAAGTAACGATAATGCGGGCGAGAAACCCGCACACCGAAAGACTAAGGTTTCCACAGCTATGCTAATCAGCTGTGGGTTAGTCGGGACCTAAGGCGAACCCGAAAGGGACAGTCGATGGACAACGGGTTAATATTCCCGTACTAGTTATTACTGTGATGGGGTGACGGAGTGATGAAAGCGCCGCGAACTGACGGAATAGTTCGTTGAAGTACCTACCTATAAGCTGCGCAGGCAAATCCACGCGGCTTGGGGAAATACGATAGTACTCGGAGACTTCGGTTGAAGAGATAGTGCGCCTAAGGGCTTCCAAGAAAAACCTCTAAACTTCAGGTAATAAGTACCCGTACCGCAAACCGACACAGGTAGTCGAGGAGAGAATCCTAAGGTGCTCGAGAGATTCATGGCTAAGGAATTAGGCAAAATAGACCCGTAACTTCGGGAGAAGGGTCGCCAGCAGCAATGCTGGCCGCAGTGAAGAGGTCCAGGCGACTGTTTATCAAAAACACAGGGCTCTGCAAAATCGTAAGATGAAGTATAGGGCCTGACACCTGCCCGGTGCTGGAAGGTTAAGTGGAGATGTTATCTTCGGAGAAGCATTGAAATGAAGCCCCAGTAAACGGCGGCCGTAACTATAACGGTCCTAAGGTAGCGAAATTCCTTGTCGGGTAAGTTCCGACCTGCACGAATGGTGTAACGATCTGGACACTGTCTCAGCCATGAGCTCGGTGAAATTGTAGTAGCGGTGAAGATGCCGCTTACCCGCAGTGGGACGAAAAGACCCTGTGCACCTTTACTATAGCTTAGTATTGACCTTGGATAAATGATGTGTAGGATAGGTTGGAGACTGTGAAGTGGCGTCGCTAGGCGTTGTGGAGTCATTGTTGAAATACAACCCTTTGTTTATCTAGGGCCTAACCCCGCTTTGCGGGGGACATTGCTTGGTGGGTAGTTTGACTGGGGTGGTCGCCTCCAAAAGAGTAACGGAGGCTTCTAAAGGTTCCCTCAGTACGCTTGGTAACCGTGCGTAGAGTGCAATGGCATAAGGGAGCTTGACTGAGAGACATACAGGTCGATCAGGTACGAAAGTAGAGCATAGTGATCCGGTGGTTCCGCATGGAAGGGCCATCGCTCAAAGGATAAAAGGTACGCCGGGGATAACAGGCTGATCTCCCCCAAGAGCTCATATCGACGGGGGGGTTTGGCACCTCGATGTCGGCTCGTCACATCCTGGGGCTGGAGAAGGTCCCAAGGGTTGGGCTGTTCGCCCATTAAAGTGGCACGCGAGCTGGGTTCAGAACGTCGTGAGACAGTTCGGTCTCTATCTACTGTGGGCGCAAGAAATTTGAGTGGATCTGATTCTAGTACGAGAGGACCGAATTGGACAAACCTCTAGTGTATCTGTTGTCACGCCAGTGGCATCGCAGAGTAGCTACGTTTGGAAGGGATAAGCGCTGAAAGCATATAAGCGCGAAACCCACCACAAGATGAGATTTCTTTTAAGGGTCGTAGGAGATGACTACGTTGATAGGCTATAGATGTAAAGGCAGTAATGTCATAGTCGAGTAGTACTAATAACCCGTAAGCTTATGTACGCTTTTCCT
>NZ_RYDP01000027.1:0-1804 GCF_003970395.1 Flavobacterium sp. GSP27
TACATTAGTGGGTTGTTCAACACATACGCATAGCGGTTGTAGTTTTGGGTATTCTCCGGTTGCTGGATAAAATTATCTGGCATTAAAAAAGAACGTAAAACAGGATCATATAAACGACCGTTCATGTGTATCAATCCAACTTCTGCTAAATGCTCGTGGCTGGTGTAGCCTCTGTCCATCATCATTAGTCGCGCGCTAGTACCATCTGTTGGTAAAGCTATAGCTACTCCATTTTGTTGCAATTTAGCTAAATTTCCCCAAGCATCAAAATGACGGCGTTCTATTGCCACCCAACGCCAATTTGTATTCTACCTAAAACAAAAAACTACAACTTATTTAAGGATGTAGTTTAATTTTGTTTTGTCTGATAGCGCTTCTGGGCACGAGCCAGAGGCATCGCGCTAGCCTTTCTATTAATTTCTGCTTGGACTAGCAGGGGCAAGTATTGACAAAGCACAATATAGCCGTATTGAAAATGGAAAAACTGACCCTTCTGTTGCAACTCTAGAACGCATTGCAAATGCTATGGGCGTTTCTTTATCTGATTTATTTGCTTCTACCGAAGAACTCAAAGAAATAAACTCTTTTGATAAGTCGATTATGGAAAAAGTATCGCTTATGGAAAGTTTAAACGAAGAAGAAAAACAAACTATTTATATTATGCTTGATGCCTTTATTGGTAAAAGAAAACTCAAAGACGCTCTTCAAAATGTGCTTTACGATGTAAAATAAGAAAACCCAGCATTCGCTGGGTTTTCTTATTTTATCTGCTTTTCTTTGAACTACTTTTTGTTTTTGAGGAGTTTTTTTGTCTCATTATTATAAAGCTCTTTAGCAACAGTTATTTCTTTTGCATTGATAAAATCATCTATACTGACGTATATAAAACCATTATCATCATTTATATTTAAATTCTTTTTGTCAGCACATTCTACACTTTTTTTACCATCTATTAGATAAAGTAATGTTCCGTCATTAAAATTTTTAATCGCAAGTTCCGTTAATCTTTTGTAAATTACTTTATTTATTTCTTCATAGCTAATACTTCTAAAACAGGATTTTATTGAACATAAATCTTCTACTTGAAAATTAGGATATGCTTCTATTTTCTCAAGATGAGCTAAATCATTATGACAAAATGTGTAATATTTTTTTTGAATATCTCCCATTTGATTTTGACTAAACAAAACATTTGATGCCAGTAATAAAATAATAACTATCTTTTTCATATTCCTTAGTTTTATTTGGTTAGACTTAAAAAATGATTGTACATCTGACTATTAAAATAAGGAGAACCCATACTTTGTTCCCATCCATATGCTTTAACCTCTGAATGAGCATTATTATTATATTTATTAAGCCAACCAGCATAACTACCACTAACATAATCTGCAACGTGATTTAATTCGTGACCTGCAACACTTGCAGCGTGTCTAACGCTATTTAAAGCTAATTTTTTTATATAAATCAAGCCTTTTGAAACAACTTTATAATTACCTTGACTTCCAGTTATAGTTTTTTGAGCTTGACCATAAATATTATCTTTTCCACCTATGACATCTTGTATTTCAAAACTTGGGCAATTTGCAGACTCATATAAATCAGGAAATATTTTAGCCATATTAGTAGTAAGTTCTTCATTCGTCCATCGTGCAACATCATCTGGATCAAAACCAGCTTTAGTAATTGCTTTATCTAACATAGACCTTTCTTGCATTTTATGCATCGCATGATTGAGTCCACTAACCACTAAACCCGTAACTGCGCCTTGCCAAAAGTTTCCTCCAGTTAATGCTGCACCAGC
>NZ_RYDP01000028.1:0-1602 GCF_003970395.1 Flavobacterium sp. GSP27
TATAGGCTCATTGAGTGTACTGCGCATGTAGCTTTGATTTTCCTACATTAATTTGAGTATTCTTTTTAAGTTGACTGTGAATATTGCTATTGCACCTTGCATTTGCATATTAGTAATACCGTATGATATTGCTCTATCATAACCGTGTACATTTTTTAACTCGCTATTTTTGGCTTCTATCTTGTATCGATGTTTTGCTTTTTCTTTGTAATATTCTGTTTCTTGAAAAGCCATTTGGTCTTGATGCAATTCTGATTTTATGGATACCGAATACGTTTTTGTTTTGGCTCCATCTTTGTAACAACCTTCTTTTAAAGGGCAAGACTTGCATTTTTCGACATCAAAATAGTAAGTATCTACTTGATTTGTTCCGACATTTTTGGCTCCTTGACGTGCTTTTCGTATTGCCAAATGTCCTGCTGGACAAACAAACCTATCGGCATCTTTATTGTAATCAAATTTATCTTCATCTTTTCTAAATCCTTGTGTTATCGATGGATTTAGTCTCGCTACTACTTTAATATTTTGTTCACTTGTGATTTTAAGGTTTTCTTTTCCAGAATAAGCCGCATCGCCAATAATAGCCTCTACATCAATTCCGTTTTCTTGACTAATCTCTAAAAGTTTAGGTAATTCTGGGCCATCGCCTTTTTCTCCAGATGTAACTACAGCTGCAGTAATGATGCGCTCTTCGGTCATAGCCAAATGAGTCTTATAGCCAAAGAAGGAACTCTCGGCAGATTTATGACCTATTTTTGCATCGGTATCTTTTGATAGGATTAAATTTTCTTGAGTATCTTCTACAGTTTCTTTTAACAGGTTTAATTTTTCTTTCACAGCAGGTATTGAACTTATAGATGGCTCATTTTCTATACGTTTTTCTAACTCTTTGCAATAAGCCAGTTCCTTCTCTAAATCATTGTCGGTATTTTTTTGAGGCATACGTTCTTTGAATTGGTCGTCAAAGGTGTATACTGTTTTTCGAAGCAGTTTTGAACGCTCTCTCAATACTTCGATTGCTGAAAATGGATTGGATCTTGATAAAGTATGTGTGGCATCAACAATAATAGACTTAGAACGGATGATACCTTTTTCAATAGCAATGATTACCGTTTTGTTTATCAACAGATTTAATAAATCGGTGTCTTTCAAACGTAGTTTTCTAAATTTTGTCAACGAACTAGAATTGATAACATCGTCTTCTGGATTCATATCCAAAAAATATTTAAAGGACATATCGTAACGCGAACGTTCCACTACATCAACATCGGAAACGGTGTAAATTGTTTTAAGAAGCAAATACTTGAACATACGAACGGGACTTTCTGCCATACGTCCATTATTGGTGCAGTATTTATTTAACAATTCATTGTAAATAAAGGAAAAATCTATTAAATCATTGATTTTTCTCAAAATATTATCCTTTGGAATAATTAAATCATATAACGAAGAATGTTCACTGAACTGTATTAATTGCTGTTGTGCTAACATCTAAAAGCCTTTTGGGTACCATTAAAAATACGAAAAAAGGAGCAAAAAACTATAGTTTTCTACTCCTTTTTATTAACAATTAATTTTTAAAAAGACTTTTTCAGTGCCCTC
>NZ_RYDP01000029.1:0-1429 GCF_003970395.1 Flavobacterium sp. GSP27
TAGACTGCACCCAAAAGTTTAGACAAATTTATAATTAATTTTGATAATAATGAGCTCGATATTTTATCGGGCTCATTTTGTTTAAATTTGATTTAATTCTTTCGTTGTTATAATAAATTATGTACTTATTGATTTCTTGTTTTAATTGTTTTATAGATTTGAATTTTTGAGTATAAAACATTTCAGATTTTAATATTCCAAAGAAGTTTTCGATAATAGCATTGTCTAAACAATTTCCTTTTCTTGACATACTTTGTATAATACCTTTTTCTTTTAATAAATTTTGATAATGACTCATTTGGTATTGCCAGCCTTGGTCAGAATGAAGCATTAAATTTGTGTTATTTGGTATTTTCTTAAATGCTTTTTTTAGCATCATTACTACTTGATTAAACACTGGGCGTTCTGTTAGTTCGTAACTTATTATTTCTTGATTAAACAAGTCAATTATAGGTGATAAATACAATTTATTTCCGGATACATTAAATTCAGTTATATCGGTAGCCCATTTTTGATTTGGAGCTGTTGCTTTAAAATTTCTTTCCAATATATTTGGGGCGATTTTACCATTTTCACCTCTGTAAGACTTATATTTTTTCACTCTAATAATGCTTTTTAAGCCCAGTAATTTCATTAATCTAAGTACTGTTTTATGATTGATAATCAGTGCTCTATTTTGGAGTTCATCGGTTATTCTTCTGTAACCATAACGGCCTTTATGTTTTTGATAAATGGCTTTAATTAACTCTTTAATTTCTTTGTATTTATCAGGTAATTTATTCTGCTTTTGATGATAATAAAAACTACTACGTGCCATTTTTGTTAGATCTAAAAGTAATTCTAAATCAAATTTATGCCTTAACTCCATTATGGCTTGGGATTTCTCCTGGCTTGAATTAAGGCTTGTAACTTTTTTAGCAATTCATTCTCACAACGAAGTCTTTCGTTCTCTTTTAAGAGTTCTTCCTCTCTTGTTAAAGGTTTGTCTGATTTATGTTTTTTACGCTTATAATCACTCATAGATATCGCTCTGCCTTTAGGTTTTGGTTGTAATCCTTCAATACCAAAGTTAGCAAAATCTTTTTTCCATTTTGAAACAATAGCAATATTGGGAATATTAAATCTTATTCCTGTTTCCATCAATGAAAGAGATTCCCTTTCTACGATTTTAAGTACTTTTAACTTAAATTCGGCTGAATAACTTTGATTTATTCTTGGTAATAAACTAATTTCACCATAAGTCTTATAAAAACTGACCCACTTACGGATATTCCATCTTGGAATCTGCTTCAATTTTGAAACATATCCTTCTGAATAATGTTTCTTTAAAACCAATTCTACACATTCTAATTTAAATGCATAATCATATTTTACTTTTTTTTCCATAAAAAATGCCCCAAATAGTGTCTAACTTTTTGGGGCATGTCCA